>JAYTKG010000118.1:0-23654 GCA_043730435.1 Acidimicrobiia bacterium
TACTTCGAGGGCCAGATGCAGGTCGATGTCGCCGCTGCAAGCTTCCTCGGGGTGCAGATCAACCTCCCACGCCTGACGAAGGGAGTAGGTCTCGACGAAGTGTCGTTCGTCGTGCACATGGAACCCATGGTCCACGGCATGGTCTTTGAGATCGGCGATAAAGCCGGCCACATCGATGACAGCCAATGCTTCCTTCTTTGTTCGCGAAGACCGAAACCATAGCCTGCCATGGTTATGAACGCCGATTGGACCGCGCTGCAAGCCATGGAACTGCTGGAAGAGACCGCAGCGGCCGTCATCGCGGCGCTTGACGTCGTTAGTGATTGGGGTCCGTCGGGCCTGCGCGACACGCAGTACATGAGCGACGTCGCCGCTGACACCGCAGCGCTTGGCGTGCTGGACCGCGCCGGGGTCGGTGTGCTGTCGGAGGAGAGCGGGTTGCGGCGAGCGTCATCGTCAGTGCTCGTCGTCGTCGACCCGCTCGACGGTTCGACCAACGCGGAGCGGGGTCTGCCGTGGTACGCCACTTCGCTCTGCGCCGTTGACGCCCACGGACCGCTGGCGGCCCTGGTGGTGAACCTGGCGAGCGGCGAGCGTTTCTCGGCTGTTCGGGGTGGGGGAGCGTTGCGGAACGGCGAGCCGATCACATCATCCACCTGCACGTCGCTGGCTCAAGCGTTTGTCGGGTTGTCGGGTCTGCCGCCCTCGCACCTTGGTTGGCGACAGTTCCGAGCCTACGGCGCCTCTGCCCTCGACCTCTGTGCAGTGGCGTGTGGGGTACTTGATGCGTTCATCGACTGCAGCCCAAGCGCGCACGGCGTGTGGGATTACCTCGGCGGACTGCTCATCTGTCACGAGGCCGGAGCGGTTGTGACGGATGCGCACGGTCGCGACCTGGTCGTGCGTGATCCGGCCTTGCGGCGCACGCCCGTTGCTGCTGCTAGCTCCGATCTGTTGGATGAGATTCTGTCCAAGCGCCGGACCTTTGCCTAGTTTGCTGCGCAGACGAGTCACGTTTGGTTTCTTGTGGTGAAAGCTGGCGTGACGCATGCGGAGAGCAACACAATTGGGCACAGGGGACCGGTAGGGTCGGTGATGCATGGACAGTGTGCACGGGTTGCTTCTCAAGGTGTTCGCCCGCCTTCCCCGAAGGGGCAAGGTTGCGGTGATCCATGCCGTCTCGCCGTTGTATTCGCTGGGTGCGATCGTCGTTGTTCGAAATGATGCGGGTGAGATTCTGCTTGTGCGTCAGGCGTACAAGCCGCGCTGGGGTCTGCCCGGTGGCATCTGCAAGCGCGGCGAGGAGCCGTACGACGCCGCTCGACGAGAAGTCTTCGAAGAAACTGCCCTGCGGATCGAGATCGCCGGTGAACCAATCGCCGATGTCGATGTCGTGATGCGCAAGGTGGACATGACCTATCCCGCCCGAATCAGCCCTGGTGCTTCACCATCCGACGTCCGGGCCAACCTGCCCGAAATTGTCGAATGCCGCTGGTTCGCCCTTGATGATCTTCCGGAACTTCAGGAGGAAGCCGCCAACGGAATCGTAAAACTGGTTGCTGCTCAGCCCGCCGACTGATCGGGAGCAGCTTTCGGCGCCCGCAGCCGCCACACGCGGGCGACACTGGGATGGCGCATCTTGGCCAGAGCTTTTTCAGCGGCATGAGGATCTTCCGACTCCTCGACCGGGCCATTCGGCACTAATCCGAGGTGCTTGCGGACCCTGATGCGGTCACTCTGGTTGAGCCGATTCAGCTGCGCCTGGAGCATGGCTTCCTCCAGCCCGGCCGCCGTTGCACCGTAGGGATCGAGCTCATCGGAGTACTCGGCAACGTCGGATCCAGCGAACGCAGGAGGCTGACCCACCGTTTCACCGTCATCTCCATCGCTCGCACCGAACACGCCCCGAACGGTAGTAGCCGCCGCCGCTGCCATTGCGGATGCTCAAACCGAAATCGGTCGCTAGGATGTCGCCTTCGGTGTCACACCGGGCGTTTAGCTCAGTTGGTTAGAGCGCTGCCTTTACATGGCAGATGTCGGGGGTTCGAGTCCCTCAACGCCCACGTTTCTCAACGTTGTGCGCCACCCTTCCGACCGCTCGGCCACCAACTTGAGGCAGTAGGTGTTGTCGGGAAGCAGTAACTGCCGCAAGTTCGGCTAGGCGCTCAGGTAGGTCGAACCGCCCGAAGCGCGGCCACGGCCGACCCACGGGCGCCAGCCATATCGAGGTCGGCGACCAGCGCAAACTGGGCGAGTTCGGCCTGCTCGTCGCGAAGGTGGGTGAAGGCCTTGACCTTGTCGAGGAACCAGTCGCTAAACGCTGGCTCGGCTTCAATCACCCCACCTCCGACGAAGTACACATCGGGGTCGGTGAAGTTGGCGGCGATGGTGAACATGCGACCAATGGCCATGGCCTGCTGTTCAAACAGTTTGAGCGCCAGTTCGTCACCCCGTTCGCCGTAGCCGCGCACGGCTTTGGCCGCAGCGTTTATCTCCATGTTGTGCAGCGGGTGCTCCGGATACTGGGTAAGCCAGTAGGGCAGCAGGTTGTTTTGAATGCCGCTCAGCGAAGCGACACTCTCAAGGTCACCGGAGAAGCCACAGTTGCAGCGCGGCGTGGGCTGGCCTGGAGCCAACAGACCTTCCATCGGAATGTGCACATGGCCCAACTCCCCGGCCATGCCTGCCGCGCCGCGCACGACCTGACCCTGCTCGATGACGCCGCCTCCCAGTCCGGTGCCGACGATGGCAGCGATCGAGGAACGGTGCGCAGAGTCGGTGCCGAAGAACTTGTTGTGGGCGTAGAGCGCAGCCGCGTTGCCGTCGTTGTTGTAGATCACGGGTAGGTGCAAGTGGTGCTCAACGGCGGATCGGAAGTCGAAACCCCACCAGGCCTTCTCCGGAAAGTTGGTGGCTCCCTTGGAGGAAATGACGCCGTCGGCGCTGGCCGGTCCGGGCGTGTCAAGACCGATTGCGAGTACCGCCTTGCGGGGGATACCGACCGTCTCCAGCGCAAGGGCGAGGACCTCGCTGATGGCCTTCAACGCTGCGTCGGGGCCCTGACGGACGTTGCTGGGCACTTCCATCATGGTCTCCAACAAAAAGGTGCCGTATTCGTCCAGGATCGTGGCGTTGGTCTTGGTTCCCCCGACATCGAGGCCAACGACGACAGCGGGAGCGGGGGCACTGGCCATGATGAAATCCTTGCGGTGATGGTTGCGCCCGTCGGCGGACGTAAAGAACGCTCAGGTTACTCAACCGACCGGGCAGGTAGAATTGCCGTCCCATGCCTCTCGAAGACTCCGCTGCACCCGCTCCCGTCGACGAGACGCTCGCCGCTCGCCTAGGTGAGGCCACCGATCTGTTGGAGTCCGTCACTCGTGACCGCCGCCTCATGGCCGTACTCTCCAACGACGAGCGTCGACGGCTCATCGACGTGGCCGGTGACGTGTTCAACCCCGACGTCGAGCAGCGTCGCCAGCAGTCCCGGGCCAAGAAGCGAGATCGGCGTCAGGACAAGGTGCGTCGGGATGAAGGGGTGTTGAATGAAACTGGCATCCGTTCTCTACGGGCCAAGCCGGTGTTTATGTCGCCCAACGTGTTTCCGACCAGTGATCCCAACGCAGCCGAGACCGTTGACGACGCCGATTTTCGTGAGGCGATTGAGCCGCAGCATTGCTACGTGTGTAAGCAGAAGTACACCAAGATTCACCGCTTCTACGACCAGATGTGCCCGACCTGTGGTGACTTCAATGAGATGAAACGGACCGAGACGGCCGACCTGCGCGGCCGGGTGGCGTTGTTGACCGGCGGTCGGGTGAAGATTGGCTACCAGGCCGGTATCAAACTGCTTCGAGCTGGTGCTCACCTCATTGTCACCACCCGCTTTCCTCGTGACTCGGCGCAGCGTTATGCCCAGGAGCCTGACTTTGGCGAATGGGGAGATCGGCTGGAGATCTTCGGCCTCGACCTGCGCCACACGCCGTCGGTCGAAGCGTTCTGTTCGCACCTGCTCGATACTCGCGATCGGCTCGATTTCATCATCAGCAATGCGTGTCAGACGGTGCGACGTCCGCCCGACTTTTACAAGCACATGATGGACGGTGAGACGGCCTCGCTCCACCACATGCCCGGTCATGTGCAGCATCTGCTTGGCGCCTACGAGGGTTTACGGGGCTACAACATGCTGCCGTCATCCGCTGCAGACGTGGTCGAGCAGGCTTTGCCCGGTGCTATTGCGGGCTTGACCCGCGCTGCCGAACTCTCGCAGGCTGTGCTCTTACCCGACGATCATCCGGCTGGGGACCATCTCTTCCCTTCGGGTCGGCTCGACCAGGATCTTCAGCAAATCGATCTGCGTGATCGGAACTCGTGGCGGCTGATGTTGCACGAGGTCTCTTCGGTAGAACTCTTGGAGACGCAGCTGGTCAATGCTGTCGCTCCGTTTGTGCTGAACGCGCGGCTGAAACCTTTGATGCTGCGCACACCCGAGCGCGACAAGCACATCGTGAACGTGTCAGCAGTAGAGGGTCAGTTTTACCGGAAGTTCAAAACCACCAGGCACCCGCACACCAACATGGCCAAGGCGGCCCTCAACATGATGACCCGCACGTCTGCCGCTGATTATGAGGCCGACGGCATCCACATGAACAGCGTGGACACCGGCTGGGTCAGCGACGAAGACCCCGCACATATCGCGGCCCAGAAGCAGGTGGAGCAGCGCTTCCACCCGCCCCTCGACATCGTGGACGGGGCCGCCCGTATCGTCGACCCCATCATTGACGGGTTCAACACTGGTACCCATGTGTGGGGCCAGTTCTTGAAGGACTACACCCCTACCGACTGGTGAGCCTCATGGATCGAATGAGTCCGTCAGATGTCGGCTTCGGCTCCTTCAGCCTCGGTGGAGCCCGGCTTGAGAGGCAGCGTGGCGAAGAACTCCGGGGGCTCGCGCCATGGACTCGGCAGAGTGCCTGCGGCGGCGTCGCTAATGGCTTGCCAGACTCGTTCGGGCGTGCAGGGCATGTCGATGTGGCGCACGCCGAGGTGGCTCAGTGCATCAACCACGGCGTTGTGCACCGCAGGCATCGAGCCGATCGTGCCGGACTCACCAATGCCTTTTGCTCCCAGTGAGTTCAGCGGCGTGGGCGTCTCGGTGTTGCTCACTTCGAACGATGGAAACTCTGCCGCGCTGGGCATGGCGTATTCGGCCAGTGTCGAGGTGAGCGGGTTACCGTTTTCGTCGTACACGAACTGCTCCCATAAAGCCTGGGCGGCGCCCTGCGCGATGCCGCCATGCTGTTGGCCGTTCACCAGCATGGGGTTGAGAATGCGACCGGCGTCGTCCACCGCAATGAGACGGCGCAGCCGCACGTAGCCGGTCTCCATGTCGACATCTACCACGGCGACGTGCGAGCCGAACGGAAACGTGGCGTCCGACTGCGTTACATCGAGTTCGGCGCCAAGTGGTCCGTCATCGGACCAGGCCGCGTGCGCCGCCAACTCGGACCACGACAGCGCCGATGCTGGGACACCGGCCACCCCTACCTTGCCGTCGTCGTTCACCACGATGTCCTCGACGTTGGCTTCGAGCGCGGTAGCGGCGAGTTGTTTGGCTCGTTCGAGCACGGCGACCGCTGCGTGCTGCACGGCGGTGCCTCCGAGCTGCAGCGAGCGGGAGCCGCCGGTGCCCGAGCCTCGAGGCACCTCTGCCGTATCGGACTGCACGAAGTGAATCTTGTCGAGGGGGATACCGAGCTGATCGTGCACGATCATGGCGAACGAGGTTGGGTGGCCCTGACCATGGCCTGACGTGCCGACACGGATCGTGGCGCTTCCGTCGGGTGCAATGTCGACGGCACCGAACTCGCTGCCGCCTCCGCCCGCCGTGATCTCCACATACGTGCTGATGCCGATACCCATCTGCACCTGGTCGCCCCGCTCACGTCGCTCGGTCTGCTCGGCCAAGAGCGCTATGTAGTCGGAGGCTTTCAACGCAGCATCGAGCGCGAACTCATAGCGACCAACATCGTAGGTACGACCGGTGCGCGTGGTGTACGGAAATTGTTCCGGTTGCAACAAGTTGCGACGACGAAGCTCGGCCGGGTCGACGCCGAACTCATCTGCTGCCAGATCCATAATACGTTCAAGCATGCAGGTAGCTTCTGGACGACCTGCACCGCGGAATGCGCCCATGGGCGTCGTGGTCGTGAGCGCAACAGCAGCGTCAATCGAGATCTTGGGAATGTCGTACACACCCTGGGCCATACCCACAGTCGGGCCGACAACCAGGTTGCCACCGAAGCCTGCGTAGGCCCCGGCGTCGCCGACGATACGGGCGCGTAGTCCGGTGATCTTGCCGGCGCGGGTGAAGCCCATTTCGACGTACTGCACCTGTCCGCGGCCGTGGGGAAGCGCCTGCATGTTCTCGGTGCGCGTCTCCACCCATTTCACCGGTCGTTCCAGCCGACGAGCAACCGCAACCGCAACGCTGTGTTCGGCCGTGAGGCCCGCCTTGCCACCGAAACCGCCGCCGACGTTCGGGGTGATAACGCGCATCTTGGCCGGCTCGGTACCAAACACGGCACAGATCAGACGTTGAAACATGTGTGGCATTTGGGTGGACACGTAGACGGTGATGTCGTGGCCGTTGCCGTCATCACCGGGCAGGACCGCAATGGCGTTGCCCTCCATCGGCACGACGGCTATGCGTTGGTTTTCGAAACGTCCACGAACCACGACCTCGGCGTCGGCCAGCACGCTGTCGCCCTGCGGATCACGGAAGCCGGTCATGAGGTTGCCGACGAGCGTGTCGTACTGAGAAACAGCATCGGCCGCAAGGGCCTGTTCCATGTCTACCTGAGCTGGCAACACGTCGTAGTCGACGATGACCGTTTCAGCCGCGTCAACCGCTTCGGACTTGGTACGAGCGACCACCACCGCAACCGGATCACCCACGAAGTGCACCATGCCAGTGGCCAGCGGCGGTCGCTTGACCGCGTCGTTGGTGGCCATGAACGCGTGGTGGGCAGGGATGTTCAGATCTTCGGCTTTGAATACGCCAACTACACCGGGCATAGCCCAGGCATGATCGGTGGTGATCGACAGGATTCGACCGAGCGCCACTGTCGAGCGGACAAACGCAAGGTGGAGCACACCCGAGAGATCAAGGTTGTCGATGTATGTGGTAGCCCCCGTCAGGAATGCGGGGTCTTCAAGGCGGATAACGGAAGTTCCGAGGATCGATGTAGCCATCCGCGGACCTTAGGCCACAGTTGTTTGTGCGTGCCGAACGGGGCAAAGCGTCGAACCGCTAACTTGCAGGAATGAACCGACAGATCGCTCCCGTTCATCTCGCCCCACCCGCCGCGAACTATGCGCACGCCGTCGTCTCCATCGGCTCGGCCAAAATGCTGCACACCTCCGGCGCGGTTGCGACCCGATCCGACGGATCGGTGCCCGACGACCTAGCCGAGCAGGCTCAGGTGATCTGGGAGAATCTTCTCGCCATGCTGGAGGAGGCCGAGATGGAGGTGGCCGACATTGTCAGCATCACGACCTACGTGGTGGTCGGCAACGACCTCGGTGTGGTGATGGCGGCGCGAGACCGGGTAATGGGCGAGCATCGCGCCGCCTCAACGCTGGTACCGGTCCCGGCTCTCGCGCAACCGAAGTGGAAGATGGAAATCGCGATTATCGCGGCCGCGTAGGAGGATGCTGAGCAGTCGCTCCTCCGATGGGGTGAGGTGGAGCAGTTGCGGTTGCTGGGCGGGTGTTTTTGTTTGGGGTCATCAGGGTGAATGACCAGTCACAGTTCACCCTCACCCGAATGGCGGGTGAGTTCAGACTGTACGTTCACCCTGATGGACTCAAACAGACTTGGTTGCTGCCGTTGTCGAGGCGAGCGCAGTAGTAACACGTCAAGCTGACCCCTACTCATTCGGCGTTGTGGGCGGCTAGCGGTTCGCGAGAGGACGCTGCAGGCGGGGCAATGCTGGTGCGTTGGTTTCTCTTCCACCTGTCCAGAATGGCAGGCTGACTCTTGTGACTCCACCATCGTCGTTTCCCGCGTTCATCGCCACCAAACAACTTGATACCGATGGCAAGCCCACGGGCGTTGTGCGGGGTGTTGGAGAACTGGCCGCCGCCGACCTTCCGCCGGGAGAAGTCACCATTCGAGTGATGTACTCCAGCGTCAATTACAAGGACGCTTTGGCCACCGTGGTTGATGGTGGCGTCACTCGACTCAACGTGCTCGTTCCCGGCGTGGATCTGGCCGGCGAAGTCATCGCTGTTGAGGGCGAGACCAACGTCAAGGTTGGCGACACGGTCATCGCCAATGGCAACGACATTGGGACGGGCCGTCACGGTGGGTACGCAGCGTTCGCTCGGCTTCCAGCGGAGTGGGTCATGGCCCTGCCCCACGGCCTGACGGCGCGCGAAGCCATGGCGATCGGTACGGCTGGCTTCACTGCAGCCGCGTCGGTGCATGCGCTCGAAAACGCTGGCTTGCACCCATCCAAGGGAAAGGTGCTGGTGACCGGCGCTACCGGTGGCGTCGGCTCAACAGCCGTCGGCATCCTCGCCAAGCGCGGCTACGACGTCGTTGCATCGACCGGGAAAGCCGATCACGACGACTTCCTGCGCGAACTCGGCGCGTCCGACATCATCCGCCGTGACGAGACGAGCGCAGAGTCGAAGCGACCGTTGGAATCCGAGCGGTGGGCCGGCGCGGTTGACTGCGTTGGCGGCACCACTCTCGCCTATGTGTTGCGCACCCTCAAGTACGGCGCATCGGTGGCAGCGAGTGGACTGACGGGCGGAGTAGCCATCCCCACGACGGTGCTGCCCTTCATCCTGCGTGGCGTCAGCCTGCTCGGCATCGACTCGGTAATGATCCCCATGAATGTGCGGCAGGATATCTGGCATCGGTGTGCCAACGACCTCAGGCCGGTGGGGATTGACGGCAGTTTGGTCACCGAAATCGGGCTAGACGGCCTCGAATCGGCTCTTACCGCCATTCTTGCGGGACAAACGACCGGTCGGTACGTCGTAAAGCTGTAGCTTCTCGATTTCACCCCGCAGTACCGCACCTAAGGAGTCTTCCCATGGGAACGACCATCAAGCTCACGGCCGCCGATGGCCACACCTTCGACGCGTACCGCGCCGATCCACCACGAACCTCGAAGGGTGGCATCGTGGTGATCCAGGAGATTTTCGGCGTGAACGCCCACATGCGCAGCGTGTGTGACTTCTACGCCAGCAAGGGCTACACCGCCATAGCTCCGGCCGTCTATGACCGGGTGCAGCGCAAGTACGAAGCCGTTGTGACACCCGCTGATATCGCGGCCGGTGCTGCGCTGGCCGGCAAGCTCGACCCACAGAACACTCTTGCCGATATCCGAGCCGCTGCCGACGCAGTACGCGGACCGCAGCGCGGCGCCAAGGTCGGCATTGTCGGCTACTGCTTCGGTGGCACCATGGCCGCCGCTGCGTCCATTCACCTGTCCGACGTGTTTGCCTCGGCGGTGGCCTACTACGGCGGCAACATTTCCGGGTTCCTCGATCAGCAGCCCAAGATTCCGTTGCTGTGCCACTTCGGGAAGAAGGACGAGTACATCCCGTTGAAGACCATCAAGAAGATCCGCGCCGCCTGGACCACGGCCATTGTGCACGCGTACCCGGCTGAGCACGGCTTCAACCGGGACGGCAGCAGCAACTATCACCAGGCGTCGGCCCGCAAGGCCCAAAAGCGCAGCCTCGACTTCTTTTCGCTCACACTTAGCCAGCGCTGAGTCCGCGCCACAGCTGCAGCGGCGTCCGGTCGCGTGGCCCCGCAAAGGGCACCGCGACGGATGTGCCGCCGTTGCCTGCACTGGCGTAAGCAGCGCAGATGACATCCAGTACCTGCCGACCGAACGTCGCGTCGAGGACGGGCCACCGGTTCGCGGCGTGGTCGGCAACAAAGCCCCGGAGCTGGCTGAGGTATCCCAACTCCTCGAGTTGTGTTGGTGAATACCGGTTGCGTGGAAGGGCCACGGGCACACCGTTGTGCTCCACCGAGACAGTCGGAAGAAGTTCCGCACGGAGCACTCCGTCGAATCCCGAGATTTGGGCGTCCCAGAAGGGTGCGAGCTGGCCTCGCCAGCTGACGACGACGCTGGCACGCAGGCCGCTGTCGAACAGCAAGGTGACCGTGGCCGCTTCGTCCGATAGATGGTCGGTACCACCCTCGACCGTGGCCTGCACTCTGGTCACGGTCGCGCTGCCGCCGAACAGCAACGCAAGCGCAAGGGGATGAGCGCCGAGGTCGAAGAGTGCGCCGCCGCCCCACTCGGGCGTAAGGAATTCCCCGTAGTTTGGGCGCGGCCCGACGGCACGGATCTCGATGTATCCGAGCGGGCCGAGCGACCCAAGACGACCGAGCATCGCCTGCACGGCAGGGCAGTGCGCCAGGTTTTCGGCGTAACCGACGCGACCTTCGGTGTCGGCTGCCACGAGTCGATCGGCATCGGCCAACGTGGTTGCCAGCGGTTTTTCCACCAACACCGCCGCGCCTGCCGCTAAGGCGCGGAGCGCGTCGGCAACGTGTCGACTCGGTGGCGTGGCCACCACCACGATGTCGGCGCCCGCCGGAAGCTGGTCGTACGCCACGGCCCGACCCCCGAACTCGTGGGCCTTCGCCTCGGCGTGCTCTGCCGTGCGCGACGCGAACGCTTGAATGTTTATACCGAGGGCTTTGGCTGCCATAGCGTGCATTGGGGTTATCCAGCCCGCACCGGCGAACGCGAGTGAGACCATGTGGTCAGGTGCCAGCGAGCTGCGCGACAACCGGCGCGATGCTGTCGACATCCTCGGCACCGACGATCACATACGAGAACCCCCAGCGCTCACGTCGCTCGATGAGGTCCTGCGCTATCTGCTCCGTGGTGCCGATGATGGCGAACGGAGAGGCAAGAAGCTGCTCGGTGGTGAACCCGAACATGGCGGCAAGCTTTGCGGCCTGAGCGTCGCGGTCATTGCATACCTTTACGAAGAACGTGCGGACGTTTAACTCGATCTGATCGAACCGTTCACCGGCAGCGTGCTTGACCCAGCCCAACTTCTCATCGACTGCTTCAGCCGTCATGGTGGCCAGCGCTTCAGCGTTGATCTCTCCGTGGGCCAGAGTGCCGTTGATGCCGACAATGTCGGCCTCTCGTCCGGCGATGGACAGCACCCGCCTGCCGCCTCCCCCGATGAGAAATGGTGGCCACGGTCGTTGTATCGGTTTGGGCAGCCCGTCGAGATTGGCGATGGTGTAGTGATCCCCGCTGTAGTTGCACGCGCCCTCAGAAAACAGGCCCTTCATCACATGTAACGCCTCTTCGAAACGCGTGACGCGTACGCCGTTGGCGTCGAACGGCATGCCTGCGGCGTCATAATCGGTTCGCATCCATCCGGCCCCCAGCCCGATCTCGACCCGGCCCTCGGACAACACATCCATAGTGGCCAGCTCCTTGGTCAGTACCACCGGATGTTTGTAATCGTTGTCCCAGACCAACGCGCCCACCCGCAGCGTGCTGGTGGCCTCAGCCGCCGCCATGAGCGCGGGGACAGGAGCCAGCTGATCATTGAAATGATCCGGCATGGTCAGCACCGCATAACCGAGCGATTCAACCTTGCGGGCCTGCTCGCGCCATGCCCTGGCGGACGGAGCAACGGATGCCTGGACACCAAACCGAAAAGGGCGCATCGGTGCAGTCTGCCACCAGTTCGCCCGCCCTGGCCGGTAGCGTTTGGGCGTTGTGCGATCTCTCTTACGTCTTCTCGCCGTCGTTCTCGTAGCCGGACTCGGCCTGGCCGCCCTCGGCGTTGCTGCGACTCCCGACATTTCTCAGATGGCCACCGCCTTCCACGGGGAAGCTAGCCCGCTGCCGCCGTTTGCCGAATTGGCTCAGCGTTCGCTGGTGTTCGACGCCAATAAGAACCAGATTGATGAGCTGCGTGTTGAGAACCGTGAGCCATTCAAACTGACCCAGGTGCCCCAGGTTGTCATCGATGCAGTTATCGCCACCGAGGACGCCGGGTTCTACGAACACAAAGGCGTGAACGCCAAGGGCATTTTCCGTGCCGCACTGGCTGGTATCAACTCGTCGTCCGCGGTGCAGGGCGGATCCACCATCACTCAGCAGTTGGTGAAGAACGCACTGGTCGGCTCGCGGCGTGACGCCAATCGCAAGATCCTCGAAGCCGCGTACGCCGTACGACTCGAGCGCGAGTGGACCAAGGACGAGATTCTCGAGCGTTATCTCAACACGATTTTCTTTGGGAACAACTCCTACGGCCTTGAGGCCGCGGCCGAAACCTATTTCGGTAAGACCGTCGGCCAGCTCGACAAGTTCGAGGGTGCCTTCCTGGCCGGCCTCATCCGCAACCCTGTCGGCTACGACCCGATCCAGCGCAGCGATCGCTCCAAGGGCCGATTCAAAGACGTGCTCGACCGGTTGGTCAGCACCGGCAAGATGCCCAAGGAGGAAGCTGACGCAGCCAAAGTTTCGTGGCAGGTGCCCGATCGGCTGCAGCGGTCGGCGGCCCCACTGAAGGCCACCACCTACTTCACCGCCGAAGTGCGCAACCAGCTGCTGCAAAAAACCGACATTCTCGGCGCCGACTACGACACGCGTTACCAGCGACTGTTCCGCGGTGGGCTCAAGATATACACCACCTATGACGACAACATTCAAAAGATGGCTCAGCAGGCCCGCGACGACCAGATGCCCGACACCGGTGGTCGCTTCGACGCTGCCATGGTGTCACTGGAAACCAAGACGGGCGCGGTCAGGGCGATGGTTGGTGGACGTGACTTCCGCACCTCGGAAGTGAACCTGGCACTGACGCCTCGGCAGACTGGTTCGTCGGTGAAGGGCTTCATCACGGCCGCGGCAATGAATGCCGGCATTCAGAACAACGATGTCATCGACGGCACGCTGCCGTGCACCTGGACCTTCCCCGACAAAAGCCAGCCTGACTTCAAGGTGGATGACGGCGTGTCGAATGGCTACGGCACCATCGAGAAGATGACGTGGGACTCCATCAACTGCGCCTACATCCGCCTCTATCTTTCTGTCGGCGGAACGCGGGTTATCTCCCTCATGCACGAGCTGGGCGTGAAGGGCAAGCTGGACGATCTCTTCAGTTTCGCCATCGGCGGTAATGAGATCAGCCCGATGGACATGGCGGCCGGGTATTCGACCATTGCCAATGAAGGAATGCGTCACGACCCGTTCATGATCGAACGCATTGAAGATCGAGACGGCAAGGTCATCTATCAGCACACCGATCCTGGCAAGCAGGTCATCGAACCCGGCGTCGCTGACCGCACCGTCGACATCTTGAAGGGCGTGATCCGCCAAGGCACCGCCACCCTCGGCAAGCTCGATGGTGACTGGCCCGCAGCCGGGAAGACCGGCACATACGACAAGGACAAGCACGCCTGGTTCGTTGGGTTCACCCGTCAGTACACCACTGCGGTCTACATGGGGAACCCGGTCAATCCCAACGACGAGATGCGCAACATTCCCGAGTTCAAACGGTTCCAAGCAGTGCACGGTGGCACCTATCCAACGCTGATGTGGAAGCAGTTCATGGAGGGTGTGCAGGCCAACCTTGAACCGGAAGACTGGAACAAACCGCCCAACAATCCACGGCAGTACGCGCGGGTATATGCCCCCTTCCAAGATTGTTTTGCTACCTACGCGGCCGGAGCGCCTGACCCCAACGCCGAGCCCGGTGCCGCCGCGCCTGGCTATCTCGTGGGTGCCAACCCGAAGCTAAACCCTATTGCCACCGACCCCAACGACTTCACCGGACCCGCTGCGACAGTGCAGGGCTGGATGAGCACGTACTCGTGCAAGCGTGGCCTGCCAGCGCCGCCCAAACCGAAGCCGAGGCCAACCACCACGACGGTTGCCGGTGAAACCACCGTTCCCGGTCAGACCACGGTAAAGGGAGCGCCCGCCCCGGTGCCGTCATTGCCGGCTGCACCGACCACGGTGGCCAAGCCAGCGCCGGCACCCGCCCCAGCCACCACCGACAAGCCGTAGCGGTCGTACTGCTGCTCGCTGTCGCTACCGCTCGTGGCGCTCATCGTCGCTTCGCTCCGCAATTCGTACTGCTGCCTTGTCGTTCGCAAATGCTCATCCCAGCTTCGCAGGGCGAGCAGCTCATCCGCTTTCGTGCCAAGCTCGTGGCAATGACCGAACTTCAGCAGCTCCTCGTTCTGCAGGATCTCGACACACGTGCCGATCAGCTTCGCTATCGCACGTCGCACCTTCCTGAGCGAACGGCTCTGACGGCTACTGAGAACGCATTAGGAGCACTGGCGGCCGAACAGACACGGCAAGAGGCCGATCAAGCGGCACTCGAGGCGCAGCAAGCCGACCTCGAAACGTCCATTGAGACGATGCGCACAAAGGAAGCCGGGTTGGCTGCCCAACTCTCAAAGTCCATCGTGCCCAAAGAGGCCGAGACGCTCCAAGCAGAGATCACGGGCCTGAAGCAACGTCGAGGTGCGGCCGAAGACGACGAACTGGCCATCATGGAGCGCCTCGAACCAATCGAAGCGAAGCTGGCACAGCTCGCCGCGCAAAAGGTTCCGCTCGTCGCACAGCAAGATGCCGAGACAACTGCAGTCGCCAGCGCATCGGCCGCGGTTACTCAAGAGCTGACAGGTGTGCTCACCGATCGAGCCGCAGCGGCAGCCGATCTTCCTGCCGCGCTGGTTACCCGTTACGAAAAGATGCGCGTCCACCTCGGCGGCGTGGCCGTGGCCCGGCTCGATCACGGCACTTGCCTCGGCTGCAACATGAAGCTGTCAAGCAAGGAAACCGAAGCGCTCAAAGCCGCCGCCGCTGACGAGTTGGTCGAGTGCGAACAATGCGGCCGGTTGTTGGTGCGTTGAGTGCTGCTGTGGTTCGTGGGCGGCTCCGCCCTGATCGTGTGGAACGTGTTTCGTGATCCGGCCATTGACTACCGCGTGCTCGCAGTGGGTTCGCTGCTGCCCGACGTGCTTGATGTCGCCACCGGCCATCGCGTGGCTCACTCCATAACGGTATCCATCGCAATGTTGGTAGCACTGATGCTGGGCTCCATTGGTCGCCGACCGCTGCGCAAACGCCTGCTCATGGTGCCCATCGGCATGCTGCTACACCTCGCCCTCGACGGCGTGTTCCAGTCGACCCGCACCTTCTGGTGGCCCATCACCGGGCTCGCGCCCGTCGCTGGTCATATCCCCAGTTTCGACCGGGGCGTGTTGCTCAACGTTGCGTTCGAGGTGGCGGGCGCACTTATCCTCCGCTGGTTTTGGAAGCGCTTTCACCTCGGCCACAACGAACCTCGGGATTCGTTTCTGGCCACTGGCCGGCTCCCGATCCCGTAAGGTCCACGGCAATGTTGATCTTGGCTCGCCACGGCCGCACCGCCGCCAACGCCCAAGGCCTCCTGCAAGGACGGATGGATCTGCCGCTTGACGAGGTCGGGCTCGAGCAGGCGCGCAAGATAGCGGTGGCGTTGGCGTCGGTTGATGTCGTGATCTCGAGCCCGTTGCGGCGAGCGGTGGAAACGGCCGAGGCCCTTGGCAAAGAGATCGAGATCGATGATCGATGGATCGAGATGGACTTCGGATTTCTCGATGGCCAACGTCGACAGGACATCGATCCCGCCGTATGGATTCGGTTACAGCGCGACGTCCACTACCAGCCAGAGGGTGGAGAATCTCTTGCCAACATGATGCTGCGGGTGACGCCCGCGCTCGATGAACTGCTGGCCCGATCCGAGCATGAGACCATCGCAGTCTTTTCCCATGTGATGCCGATCAAAGCTGCGTTCAGCCACGTGTTACACATCGGGATGGAGACCGCGCCGCGCACCTACCTTGATCAGGCGTCAATTACCCGGATGACCATGACGCCGGTGGGCGCGGTGTTGCACTCGTTCAACGAGACGGGCCATCTCCGGATTTCTTGAGTTCGGCCAAAACATCCGACCAGACCTCCGGGTCAGAGGATTTGGGGAGATCGACCATGACGCGGGTGGCGATGTCTCCGTAACGAGCCTTCAGTCGATTCGCCAAGTCACCCGGTTCAGCCACGATGGCGAAGGTGTCCAGCATGTCGTCGGTGATGAGATCACCCATCTCCACCCACTGGCCCTGCTTGGACAGCGTGTTGAGCATTCCATGCACGTCACCCCAGCCGTGCATGTCGAGCACCGCCTTGTAGGCGGGCGTCGAACCGTAGAACGCGATGCGTTTCTTGGTAGCCGCCTTCGCCTTCGCTTTGTCCGCTGCATTGGCACCGGTAACGATAAACGCCGGATACGAGAAGTCGAACCCGTCCATGGTCTTGCCAGCCTTGGCCCGTCCCCGTTCCAACGCAGGCAGCGTGACTTCACGCATGTAGCGCTCGGTGGTGAAGCCATGGGAGATGAACCCGTCACACACTTCACCCGCCGTCTCGGTCATCAGTTCGCCGACACCAGCAAGATAGACAGCGGGGGAGCCGTACGGGTTCGGCTCGGGGCTGAACATCGGCGTCATCAAAGTGTGCTTGTAGAACTGCCCTCGAAACTCAAGTTTGGAGCCATTGTTCCAACAGTCCCAGATTGCCCGCATGGCCAGAATGAACTCGCGCATGCGCGGCGCCGGATGGGACCAGGGCATAGAGAACCGCTTCTCGATGTGCGGCTTGATCTGGCTTCCGAGGCCAAGAACGTGGCGGCCATGTGACGCAAGGTGGAGATCGTTGGCGGTAACGGCCAGCGTCATCGGACTGCGCGAAAACGCCACGGCGATGCTCGTTCCGAGCTGAATCCGCTCGGTCGCGCCAGCTGCAAGCAGGAGCGGGAAGAACGGATCATGATTGGTTTCAGCCGCCCACACCGCGTCGTAGCCGGCAGCCTCTGAGGCGGCCGCACTCGACGCAGCCCGGGACAACTCGGTGGTCACCTCAGTATCAACACGCATCCCGCACCGTATCGCCCACGCAAGAGGCGTGAGCACCCATGATCGGTCGGCATCGGGCCGCGCGAGCGGTGCAGCTTCTATGCTCCGTGGAGTGATCGGGGAGGAAATGATTTCGAGCGAAAGGATCATCGTCGCGAACCGAGCGCGACAGACGACGCGATTCGGCGGTCTCGACGGGCTGCGCGCCGTTGCTGCGCTCTCGATCGTTGTCCATCACGTCGGGTTCGATTCGGGCTCCACTTTTCGACAACCGATGATGCCGTATCTGGGGCGCGCTGACGTCGGAGTACCGATCTTTTTTGTACTCTCCGGCTTCTTGCTCTACCGGCCCTTTATTGCTCGTCTGCTCGACGGAGGCACCGCGCCCAGCTCTCGGGAGTTCTGGGCCAAACGCTTGGTGCGCGTCTTTCCTGCGTATTGGGTCGCGCTGACCTTGATGCTGATCTTGGGAGGAGTCGCAGTTCGTGGGCCGGTGGGCTACTTCTTTTCCTTCACGCTGCTGCACGTCTACCACCCCAGTCGGGGAATAAGCGGCATCACGCAGTCGTGGAGCCTCGCTACCGAAATCGGGTTCTACCTGATACTGCCGTTCTGGCACCGCATCACCGTACGGCTGTCGAAGGGTCGTACCGAAGATCAGCGCGCATTCGTGGCGCTACTTGCCATTGCGCTGCTTTACGCGTCCAGTGTGCTGTTCCGCACACTCATCGGTGTCACCAAGCCCAGTTTCGCCAAGATCACGCCACAGTGGTTCGTAGCGCAGAGCGACATCTTCGGCCTCGGCATGGTGCTCGCCGTCGGACACGAGTGGTCGCAACGAAATCCACGCGTCGCGCAGCTCACCCACGGGCTGAGCCATCGCGTCTGCCTTTGGTATTTGGGTGCGCTCGGAGCCTTCTGGTTCACGGCAACCCAACTCGAGCTCTCCGTCGGCATTGAAACGTCAACTGTCTCCCATGAGATGATCCGGCAGTTTTTCTATGGTGTCATCGGATTGGCCCTCGTGCTACCAATGGCGTGGGGCGGCGGTCTGCCGAGCAGGATCGGACGGCTACTGAACAGCACTCTGCTGACCTTCCTTGGCACAATTTCCTACGGGATCTACTTATGGCATCAGTTCGTTTTCATCAAGATCCGCAAACTGTTCGGCTGGCCCGTGTTTGACGGCCATTTCTGGCCACTTCTGGCCGGAGCCGTCGTTGGTTCCACTGTCATCGCCGCGCTCAGCCATCGCTTCATCGAGCAGCCGCTGTCTCGGCTGGTGAGCCGACGTCTGCGACCCGTCGGCGTAACTGACCTATGACGGAGCAGTCCTTTCGTCGACGCGGTGCAATGGTCGTGCTGCTCGGTTTCGCACTGCGGGTTGCCTATTCGCTGTACCGGCGTTCGATTCCTCTCGGCGGCGATCCGTACTTTTACTTTTATCAGGGCAAGGCCATCGCACGGGGGCAGGGCTTCATCCATCCCTACACGCTGTTGACCCAGGGACGCATCGAGCAGGCTGCAGATCATCCACCCTTGTTCTCGCTTTTTCTCGCACTCCTGAACAAGGTCGGTGTGACGTCGCTTACCGGGCAACTTCTTGCCAACTGCGTCATTGGATCGGTTACCGTTGTGCTCGTCATGGTGCTGACCTGTCGCTATGCGTCGGCATCCACTGCGCTCCTCGCCGGGAGCGTCGCTGCTGTCTATCCAAACGTCGCCATCTTCGATGGACTTCTTTTAACCGAGACATGGTCGATGATGTTCATGGTCGCAGCCGTCCTTGCGCTGACAATGTTTCTCGAGGTGCCGTCCGCCAAATTGGCCGCGTCGACCGGTGCCCTGTTCGGTCTTGGTGGTCTGGTACGGGCCGAGTACCTGTCGGCCGTTGCCCTGATTGGCGTGTATCTGTTAGTGATGGGCCAACGGTCCCGAATGCTCAAGCAGGCCCTTCGCCACTCGTTGGTGCTGGGGGTGGCAGCCGGGGTTATCGTGGCGCCCTGGGTGCTATACAACCAGTCTCGCTTTGAACGGCCGGTCGCAATGTCGATCGGCTTTGAATACATCCTGCCCCTCACGAACTGTGAGCAGGTTTACTTCGGTGAGGCGGTGGGTTACTGGTTTCTCGATTGCATTGCACCTGCATCCGAGCGAGCAGCCGCCGTCAATGGGGACGAGTCGATCATCGCCCGCGAAGCTGCTAAGGACGGCATCGCCTACATCAAGGCGCACAAGGCACGGGCTCTGCAGATGCCTTTCTTCCGAGTCGGCCGACTACTCGGCCTCTACCAACCGTTTCAACAGGCGCGGCTTGACACGGGAATCGAAGGACGCGAACGACCTATAGAGGCCGTCGGCTTCGCGCTGTGGTACTTGCTCGCCAGCCTGAGTGTCATTGGCGTGGTCGCGCTTCGTAAGGCACGGAGACTGGTGTTCCCGCTGGTGCTCCCGGCGGCAGTGATCGTGATCACAGCGGCGATCACCTACGGCACCACTCGGTTTCGTGCTTGTTTCGAACCCTTCGTGTGCATTCTTGCTGCCATCGCTGTGGCCCATATCGTTGGTGGTGTCCGAAGGATTCTTTCCCCGCCACATGAACAAGCCGACCTCGACCTGACGGCCGAGCTCGCCCTATGACCTTGGAGTTTCTATGAGCACAACGCCCATTTCGGTTCAGCTGTACTCATTGCGAGAGCAGGCCGCACTCGACTTCCCCGCAGTACTCTCCCGGCTCGGTGCCGCGGGTTTCGTGGGGGTTGAACTGGCTGGCTTCAACCACCTCACACCGGGGGAATTCAAGCGATGCATCGATGACGCCGGACTTGTGGTGTCGAGCGCACACGTCGCCAGTGGCGAGGGATTCGCCGCCGCGCTCGCTGACGTGCAGTCGGTCGGCTGCTCCGCGGTGGTCATACCCTTTGTACCGTCGGATGGCTTTTCGGATCTCGACGCCATCAAGCGCACCGCTGACATGCTGAACGCCAGCAATGAGATTGCTCGATCCGCTGGAGCGATGCTGGGATACCACAATCACTGGTGGGAATTCGAGCAGATTTTCGACGGCCGTTCAGCTTTCCTCCACCTGTACGACCACCTCGCAGACGACATCTTCGTGGAGCTCGACTGCTACTGGACCAAGGTCGGGGGAGCGGACCCTCTCGAGGTCATCACCACTTTTGGCGACCGCGTGCGACTGCTGCATGTGAAGGACGGTCCGGCCGACGTGCCCGAGAGCAGCATGGTTGCAGTCGGCAGCGGATCGGTGGACATCCCTGCCGTACTTGCAGCCGCGCCGCACGCGGCATGGCACGTGGTCGAACTGGACCGATGCGACACCGACATGTTCGAAGCCGTCGAGGCGAGCTACCGCTACCTCGTCGGCAACGGGCTGTCGCGAGGACGTTCATGAGCAGCGTTGCCATCATCGGCTGCGGCGCCATCTCGCCGCGTTACGCCAAGACCTTGAGCGAGCTGGGATCGGTCACGCTCGCAGCCGTAGCTGACGGTATCCCCGAACGGGCGCAAGCTCTTGCGTCCGAGCACGGCGCCAAGGTGATGACGGTTGATGAGATACTTGCAGATGCAACTATCGACGCAGTTGTGAACCTCACGCCACCGTTGGCCCACGGTCCGGTCACGCGCGCCATCCTTCAGGCTGGCAAGGCTGTATTCAGCGAGAAGCCCCTCGCCGTCGATATGGCAGAAGGGCACGCGCTCGTCGAGCTCGCGGCGGCCCAAGGCGTTCGCTTCGGCTGTGCCCCCGACACCTTCCTGGGGGCCGGGTTGCAGCTGGCTCGCGCCGCCATTGACCGGGGGGACATCGGCGTACCCCTTGCCGCCACCGGGTTCTTCCTCGGCTTCGGGCCGGAGTACTTCCTGCCCAACCCCAACTTCTTCTACGAGCACGGAGGCGGTCCACTGCTCGACATGGGGCCCTATTACCTCACCGCGCTGATCCAGCTGCTCGGCCCCGCGGTGGCCGTCACCGCGTCGGGTCGCATCAGCCGCGCCCAACGCCCCATCATGACGGGTGAACGGCTCGGTGAGATGATGAACGTCTCGGTGCTGACCCACGTATCGAGTGTCGTCGAGTTCGCGGCCGGTCCACTGGCAACGCTCGTGACCAGCTTCGATGTGGCCGCCACCGACCATCGCAACATCGAGATCTACGGCTCAGAAGGCACCCTGTCGGTTCCCGATCCGAACTACTTCGGTGGTGCTGTTCGCATCAAGCGAATCGGCCAGAAGGAGTGGACCGAGCTTGATCCACTCACACCAAACATCCCCCAGCAACGCGGCATCGGCTTGGCCGACATGATGTGGGCACAACGCACCGGTCGGCCGCATCGGGCTTCGGCCACGCTCGCCCTTCATGTGCTGGACATCATGACCAGCGCGCTCTCCTCGATCGAGAGCGGCCACAGGACGACCTTGAGCACCACGTGTGCACGGGCTGAACCAATGCGCTTCGACCTGCCAGACAACACCTTCGACGATTGACCCAGGGACGCGAAACCGCTGGTCAGATTGCCTAGGCCAGAAGGCCTACCGCGTAGAGCACTTACCCCGGAGCAGAGAGTGATGGATTTGGCGCGAAACCGTAACGGAGGAATCGCTGGCAGCTGTGGACACCCTGGGAAAAAGGTGCGTACGGTCCTCAACCAGAGCGAGTTCACCCACCCCCTCGCTCCCATCAGGGAAAGAGAGAATCATGAGGAAACTCCCTCTCTTCGTTGCGACAGCGTCATTGCTTGTCGCTTCGATGAGTACCACTGCAAACGCGGACCCGTCCGAACGGGACGACGCCAAGAACCCACCCGCCAGCATCACATGGGGCGCATGCGCGAGCGAACGGCTGACCAAGGCCGGAGCCGTGTGCGCCATGTTGTCGGTGCCGCTTGACTACGAACATCACCGCAGCCGCAAACGCATCGAGATAGCGCTCTCGATGATCAAGCACTCGGTGCCCGAAGATCAATACCAAGGGATCATGCTGGTCAACCCCGGTGGCCCCGGTGGCTCCGGTCTCGGGCTCTCCCGACTCGGCCAGTTCGTCCCCAACAACGCTGGCGCCGCCTACGACTGGATCGGCTTTGACCCACGCGGCGTCGGTTCGAGCAAACCTGCGTTGATCTGCAACCCCGACATCAGCAAGGGTCCCCGTCCGGACTTCGTGCCGTCAACCCCCGAGGTGGAGCAGCAGCTGTTGGCCCGGGCCGAGAAGTACGCCGATGATTGCGCCAAGAACGCCGGTCCGCTCCTCGATCATCTCAAGACCATCGACAACGCCCGCGACATGGATCAGATTCGTCGGGCCCTCGGAAAGAGGCAGATCAACTACTACGGTTTTTCCTATGGCACCTATTTGGGTCAGGTCTACGCATCGGTCTTCCCGAAGCGGGTCCGACGCATGGTGCTCGACAGCAACGTTGACGCCCGCACCATCTGGTACATCTCGAACCTCGAACAAAATTTGGCGTTTGAAGGGGCGTTCAAGGAGTACTACAAGTGGATCGCCAGCTACGACGATGTCTACAAGCTTGGCAAGACCGCCGATGAGGTGGAAAAATTGCTCTACGCCAGCCAGGACAAGCTCCGGGCCAATCCGGCCGGCGGCGTCGTCGGACCTGACGAATGGACCGACGTCATCCTCAGCGCCGGCTACAACCAGGGTGCCTGGCCCGGCATAGCCGCCCTCGTATCGGAGTGGGTCACCACACAGGATCCGACGAACCTGGTGGCCGCCTATATCGATGCCAGCTCTCCTGACAGCGACAACGGATACGCAATGTACTTGGCGACGATCTGTTCCGAAGGCGAATGGCCGAGGGATTGGGAGACGTGGCGTGAGGACAACATCATCTCGGCCAAGACCGCGCCGTTCCTGACGTGGAACAACGCCTGGTTCAACGCACCCTGTCGCACCTGGCACGCCGAACCCGCAGAGCTGGTGGAGATCGACGGCAGTCGTGTCGCCCCAATCCTGCTGATCGGTGAAACCCTCGACGGCGCCACGCCGTTCGAAGGCAGCCTGGAGGCACGTCGTCAGTTCCCCAAGGCCAGCTTGGTCTCATCCGTTGGTGGCACTACCCACGCCAACTCGCTGAATGGCTACGCCTGTGTTGACGATGTTGTGGCCGAGTACCTGGCCACCGGCAAGCTGCCGGCCCGTCAGCCAGGCGACACCGCCGACAAGGCCTGCGACGCCCCGCCGCTGCCCGTCCCGGATCCGCCTGCCGAGCCGGCTCCGGCTCCGGCCGACCCAGCCCCCGCACCGGCCTTGAACCGCCAGCAAGCCCTGGCCCGCACGTAAGCCGACCCCGCGAACTTGCGGCAGTTACTGCTCTCAACGGGCAGCAACTGCCGCAAGTTCAACGGCTCACGACGGCCGCATACTCCTACTCTGTTTCTCGATGTTGAAGTAGGCCATCGTCGTATATACTGTGCCCATGACTCGTCGCACATCTCTTGAACTCGATGAGGCGCTGTTGGATCAGTCGCAGCGCATTCTCGGCACGAACGGAATCCGTGAGACGGTCGAAGCGGCCTTTCGCGAGATCATTCGGGCCGATCGGCGAAATCGGCTCCGTGAGCGGATTCGTACCGGCGCAGGGATGGACAGCAGTCCCGAGATGCTGGCCGTCACCAGACCAACGCCGTGACCGGCCAC
>JAYTKG010000119.1:0-1821 GCA_043730435.1 Acidimicrobiia bacterium
CACGCGTTCGCGTGCAGACCGGAGTACTCGACAACGCCAAGCAGGCAAAGATCCGTAGCGACCTTGCCGCCAAGGCCGGCATTACCGATCTGCAGGACGTGCCGGTGAATTCCGTCAGTTCCACCTGGGGTAAGGAGATCACAAGCAAGGCCATCTCGGCTCTGGTGGTGTTCTTCATCGCCCTCACCGTTTACATTCGCTTCCGGTTCGAATGGAAGATGGCCGTGGCTGCGTTCGCGGCAGTCGTGCACGACGTGGCGATCTCCGTCGGCGTGTACTCGGTATTTGGTTTTACCGTTACTCCGGCAACGGTCATTGCGTTTCTCACCATCTTGGGCTTCTCGCTCTACGACACCATTGTCGTGTTCGACAAGGTGCATGAGAACACCCGCAAGCTCACCACCGGTCGTTATACGTACGGCGACGTCGTGAACCTGTCAATGAACCAGACGCTCATGCGGTCGATCAACACCACACTGGCCGCAGTGCTGCCGGTGCTTTCACTGCTGGTGATCGGCGCTGGCGTGATGGGCGCGGTAGCAATCAAAGACTTCGCCCTCGCGCTGTTTGTCGGCCTCATGATCGGTGCCTACTCGTCCATCTTTATCGCCACGCCGATCCTGTGGCTGTTGAAAAACCGTGAGCCGCGAAACAGGGCGCTGGAGACTCGCCTTGGTCGAGGCGGTGGCGAGGTACTCAAGAGCCGGGCTATCGCGGCGGGCGTTTCCACGGCTGCCGTCGGGGTCACGTCCGCCAGTGGTTCGGCGCCCGTCGTTCCGGTGTTCACCCATCCTCCTCGGCCTCGGAAGAAGAAGCGCCGATAAGCTAGGCCGATGGTGACTGACACGACATGGCTTACTGATCACATTCGAGCCATCGACGGTTACCCACGCGAGGGTGTGACGTTTCGCGACATCACCCCGCTGCTGGGTGACGCCGATGCGTTCCGATTCGTGATTGACGCCCTAGCCGATCACTTCAGCGGTGTTGAATACGACCGGGTTATCGGCATCGAGGCCCGTGGCTTCATCCTTGCTGCCGCCGTGGCCTATCGGGCCGGAGCCTCGTTCGTGCCCGTCCGTAAGGCTGGCAAGCTGCCCTGGGCGGTTGCTCGTGAGGAGTACAGCCTTGAGTACGGGCAGGATCAGCTTGAGATCCACCGGGATGCGGTGCTGCCCGGTGAGAGGGTTCTGATCATCGATGACGTGCTGGCCACCGGCGGCACGGCCATGGCAACCGTGCGATTGGTCGAAGGTCTCGGGGGCGTGGTGGCCGGGCTCGGCTTCCTGATCGAGCTGAGCGCTCTGGGCGGTCGAGCGGCCCTCGGCGACGGCCGTGAGGCTTTCAGTCTCGTGACGTACTAGAGCTATGGCCACCGTCGACCGCGTCCGCTCCTGGCGCCGCTCGTCGACGCCGACGCACGCGAATGAGCTCTCGCCACTGCTCGATGCCTATCGGGCAATGCGGCCGAAGGCGCGGCTCGACAACATCATCGCCGCTTATGATCTGGCTGCTGAAGCGCACCGCGAACAGAACCGGTCAAGCGGCGAGAAGTACATCAACCACCCGATGGCTGTCGCCCGTATCGTGAGCGACATCGGGCTCGACGAAGCGTCCGTGGTCGCTGCGCTCATTCACGACGTGGTCGAAGACACCCACGTGTCGTTGGCCGAAGTGGAAGAACGGTTCGGCGCGGATGTGGCCATGTTGGTCGACGGCGTTACCAAGATCGACCGCATCAGCTTTGACTCGAAGGAGGAACAGCAGGCCGCCACCATGCGCAAGATGCTGGTGGCCATGGCCCGTGACACCCGTGTGTTG
>JAYTKG010000120.1:0-6504 GCA_043730435.1 Acidimicrobiia bacterium
CACGATCGCTACTTCCTCGACAACGTCGCCCAATGGATTCTCGAACTCGACAAGGGCAAGGGCTTCCCGTTCGAAGGCAACTACTCCAGCTGGTTAGAGCAAAAGCAGGCTCGACTCGCGCAGGAAGAAAAGACGCAGTCGGCTCGCCAGCGCACCCTGCAGCAGGAACTGGAATGGGTGCGCATGTCGCCCAAGGCTCGCCAGTCAAAAGGCAAGGCTCGCCTCACCGCCTACGACAAGCTGCAGACCGAAGCCGAAGCAAACCGCAGCGAAGACAACCGTCTTGAAATCATGATCCCTGCTGGGAAGCGCCTCGGCGATCAGGTCATCGAAGTGGAACATCTGTCCAAAGGCTTCGGTGACCGGCTCCTCGTTGAAGACCTTTCGTTCTCGCTACCCAAGGCCGGCATCGTTGGAGTGATCGGGCCGAACGGTGCCGGTAAGACCACCTTGTTCCGCATGCTCACCGGTCAGGAGTCGTCCGACAGTGGCGCAGTGAAGATCGGCGAATCGGTCGACATGGCCTACGTGGATCAGAGCCGTGACTCACTCGACCCTGACAAGTCTGTCTTCGAAGAGATCACCGAAGGCGTCGAACACATGAAGGTCGGCGGGCGAGAAATTCACGCTCGCGCCTACTGTGCCTCGTTCAACTTCAAGGGCTCCGACCAGCAGAAACGAGTCGGTGATCTCTCGGGCGGCGAGCGCAACCGCGTGCACCTGGCCAAACTTTTAAAGACCGGCGGCAACGTGCTGCTGCTCGACGAACCAACCAACGATCTCGACGTCGACACGCTGCGCGCCCTCGAAGGTGCACTCGAAAACTTCCCCGGCTGCGCGGTGGTCATCAGCCACGATCGCTGGTTCCTCGACCGCATTTGCACGCACGTGCTGGCCTTCGAAGGTGACAGCCAGGTGCGCTGGTTCGAAGGCAACTTCAGCGAGTACGAGGCCTTCCGCAAGAAGGAACTCGGCGCCGACGCCGACACCCCCCACCGCATCAAATACAAGCCCCTGGCGCGGTAGATCATGACGTTGTCTCGGTTGCGGTCGGTCGTGCTTCTCGTTTGCGCGTGTGGGATTGCGGGGATGATTGCGTCGACGATTGCGACCGACAACAACAACGGGTGGGTGATGTCGTTCGGGTGGATGACCGCAATCGCCATGACCGTGCTGCTGGTCGCGTCGTTTCTGCAGCCGTCGGTGACGCCGGACGAAGAGGCACTGGCGGCGCGCATTGAGGACAAGGTCGGTAGTCTCGTCGGGCAAGGAGCAGCCGAGGCCGATGTCCGGTCGCTGCTTGGTGACGCGGTGGCGTTTGGGCGGGCCCGGGCAGGCAGGTGAACGACCACGAGTTGGCGGTCGACTTGGCGACAACGGCCGGCCAGCTGCTCGTCAGCCTTCGGGCAACCATGGAGATCGAGGGCGCGTGGCCGGAGGAAATCATGGACGCTGGCGACGCCGCCGCGCACCGCTTCCTCATGACCGAACTCGCCCGCTTTCGACCCGACGACGCTGTGTTGTCGGAAGAAGGGGCCGACGACAAGCGTCGGTTGGAAGCCCGTCGCGTGTGGATTGTCGACCCGCTCGATGGCACTCGCGAATACGGCGAGCCGGGCCGCCGCGATTGGGCCGTGCACGTCGCGCTGTGGGAGGACGGTCGGCTCGCGGCCGGTGCGGTGACGCTGCCCGCGTTCGACCTCGCATTCGGCACCGATCCTCCGCCGCCCGTGGCCAACGTGCCGGAGCGCCGCCCCCGCATGATCACCTCTCGCTTTCGCTCGCCCTATGTGGCTGCGGTCATTGCCGAAGCAATCGGGGCCGATGCGATACGACTTGGTTCCGCCGGTGCAAAAGCCATGGCGGTCGTGATGGGTGAGGCTGACATCTACGCCCATGCCGGCGGCATGTACGAGTGGGATTCCGCCGCCCCCATCGCCGTCGCAGCCGCCGCCGGGCTACATGTGTCCCGCATCGACGGCTCACCGCTCGTCTACAACCAGCCCGACCCCTGGATGCCAGACCTGCTCATCTGCCGCCCCGAACTCGCCACCGCTGCGCTTGCCGCCGCCCGCACCGCCTGGCACGGCGAGTAAGCGCTGCCGAGGCAAGAACGGGCCAGCAGGGAAAGAGTCTCGACCCCCTCAGGCAAAACGCTGCACCGCAGCGCACCGCAAGAGCCCGTTCGGAGTGCTGCACTGCGGTGCAGCGTTATGCCTGACGCACTTGGAACAAACAACCCCCCGGGTACGACGCAAGCTGGACAACCGCGTCATACCCCTTCGTCATGATGGACCCATGATGAGCCTTCAGTACTCGGTCACGCCACGCACTCTTCAAGCCAACCGCCGTCGACTCATCGAGCAACGACGCCAATGGGGGCACCGCATCACGTGGCCGAATCGACCCGCGCCTGGGTGGCTGGCCGAAGTGCGTCAGGCAAGCGGTCTCAGCACTCGCGACCTCGCCGAACGAATGGGCGTTGCCCCCTCAACCATCATGAGGGTAGAGGCGTCCGAGCGATGCGAAACCGTGCAACTCGGGATACTGCGAAAATATGCCGACGCGATGGATGCCGATCTTCGGTACGTCATCCTGCCGAGAGCAAGCGTGCTCGAAACACTCGACAGCCAAGGCCGGAAGCGACGGACGCACCTGCGCCTCAGGGCGAAGCGCCGTCGCTGATGACCGCTGGGACGGGGTAGGGGGTAGGGTCGTCGTGCCATCGAGCGGGTGGCGAACAGAGTCGTCATTGGTTGTGTTTTTCCGCCTGACGGCTCGAAAGGAGCGTTGTTTGACGATGTCGAAGGTGAAGTGTCTAGCGGTGGCCAGCCTTATTGCAACCAGCTTGCTGGCTGCAACAGGTCCGAAGGCGAGTGCATCAGTGGCGGACGGTCGGGTTCCGGCTGGCGGTGTTTTACGCGTAAAGGTGCCCGAAGCGATCGGCGGAAAGACGGTCATCGGCCAACTCACCGCCGACCGCGTCCGCGACATCGGCTACGTCACCGCCTACGGATGCGCCGACGGGATGCCGAACCGATCCGACCTCAACTACGTCGGCACCGTGTCACCAGTGGCATCCAACCGGCTCATCGTGAAAGCCGACAACAACGGCGAGGTGTGCTTTTACACCCTGCGTCCGGCGGCGCTGATTGTCGACGTCAACGCCGTCACGTTCGACACCGGCATCGAATCATTCACAAACCGTCGCACTGATTCTCGCAACAATCCGGCCGGAGATCGAGTGACGGCGGGTGGCGTCATGCGCGTGAATGTGCCCGAGGCAATCGGCGGCAAAACCGTCATCGGTCAACTCACCGCAGATCGCGTCCGCGACATCGGCTACGTCACCGCGTACGGATGCGCCGATGGGATCGCGAACCGGTCCGATGTGAACTACGTCGGCACCGTGCTGCCGGTCGCATCCAACCGGCTCATCGTAAAAGCCGACATCAAGGGTGACGTGTGTTTCGCCACCCAGAAACCGGCCGCGCTCATCGTCGATATCAATGGTCTTGCCGATGTCGGCATCACGTCGTTCTCCAGTCGCCGCACCGATACGCGTGACAACCCCGCAGGCGATCGGATTCCGGCCGGCGGCGTGCTGCGCGTGAACGTGCCCGAAGCCATCGGCGGCAAGACCGTCATCGGCCAACTCACCGCCGACCGCGTCCGCGACATCGGCTACGTCACCGCCTATGGGTGCGCCGATGGGATGCCGAACCGATCCGACCTCAACTTCGTCGGCACCGTGTCACCGGTTGCATCCAACCGGCTCATCGTGAAAGCCGACGACAACGGCGATGTGTGCTTCGCCACATCGCAGCCTGCCGCGCTCATCGTGGACGTCAACGGCGTCTCCGCGGTCGGTATCAGCTCGTTTCCCAACCATCGCACCGACACCCGCGACGGCCCCGGACCTCCCGGCGCAATCACCGTGGAAGACGTGCCGGTGTGGCCCGCTTACGCGGTAAAACCACCGCTCGAAGGTGTCGCCGCGCTCACCGGTATGCCGGCCGACAGCACGGTTGCGAAGCGGCCAATTCTCGCGGTGAAGATCGACAACTACTCCATCGCCCGCCCGCAGTGGGGCCTGGACAGCGCGGACGCCATTATCGAAACGAACGTCGAGGGCGTTACCCGTTTCGTTGGCCTGTTCCAGACGCAGCTACCCAACGAGATCGGTCCGGTCCGTTCGGCTCGCACCGCGGACCTCGATCTTCTGATCGCGATGAACCATCCGGTCTTCGCCTTCTCAGGCGCCAACGACACGGTGAACGCCTGGGTCGACTCGGCTGCCACGTCGGGCTTGCTCACCAACTTCACTGCGCTCAGCAGCCCGTGTTACGTACGCACAGCCGAACGGCCGGGCCCCCACAATCTACTGCTCGACCCGACGTGCGCCGTCACCACCGCAACCGGCGCGGGCCCGGCCCGACCACTCTGGCCGTTCAGCGCCACGTGGACCAGCCAGGCCACCGCGTCGCCTGACACGACGTTCGCCGTCCCGATGGACGGCGTGACCGTGAGCTGGTCATGGGACGCTGCCACGGGCACCTACCTGCGATCGACCGATGGGACACCACACCTCACCGTTTCCGGCGCGCAACTTTCCGCTCGCACGGTTGTAGAGCTCGACTGCGACCACGTCCCCTCCCCCGCCGACGCCCGATCCCCCAACGCAGTCACCACCGGATCAGGTACGGGTGTCGTTCACCGCAACGGTGTCGCCGTGCCCGTCGTGTGGTCCCGACCCACCGCGTATGACCCGTTCACGTTCGTGGATGCCACGACCCGTTCACCGGTCCCCCTCGACACCGGCCGATCCTTCCTCGAACTCGTCCGCGCCTAGCTGACCCGGCCGTAGGTTGGTGACCTTTGGCCCCCGCCAACACGTTTTTCGCGCGAACGGGCGAGAATGGTGGGGTGCTGCCCGACGAAACGACATTGACCGCAACCGATCTTGAGTTGGGTGCGTTCAGCGACAACCCACCGTGGGTGATCACCAACGAACCCATGCCGTGGCAGGGCGCCGTACCTCGCCTTCGGGCCGAGGCCAAGGCCCTCGTACCCGTGCTCACCACACCTGGCAAGTATCCGCCCGGCGCTCGTGTGCTGACGGTGATCGGCCAGGGTGCAGCCGCCGTAGCACCGTGGTTCGTGCTGAAGAAGATCGGTCGGCTCCCCACCCCCGAGGCAAGCCGGGCTGACGTGTCCAAGCGTCTTCGACTTGCGGTCGAACGCCTCGGGCCGACCTTCATCAAGCTCGGGCAGATCATCTCATCGGGCCAGGGGTTGTTCCCTGAAGAGCTCGTCAGCGAATTCAAGCGTTGTCGTGATCAGGTGCCGGCCGAACCATTCGATCACGTGCGAAGCGTGGTGGAAGCCGACCTCGGCCAGACGCTGGAGGAAGTGTTCGAGTGGTTCGATCGCACACCGCTCGCAGCTGCTTCCATAGCGCAGGTTCACGCCGCCACGTTGAAGACGGGCGAGTCAGTGGTCGTGAAGGTGCAACGGCCAGACGTAGAGACAATGGTGCGTAAGGACCTGCGCACGTTGGCATGGTTGGCGCCACACCTCATCGGCCGCATCAAAGTTGCCGCGCTCGCCAATCCGCCAGCACTGGTTGAGTTGTTCGCCGAGACCATCACCGAGGAACTCGACTTCCGCATCGAAGCGCAGAACATGCTCGACGTTGCGAAGGTGCTCGTAGATCTGGGTCAGCGGGGCTATGTGGTACCCCGGCCGCACCCCACGTTGGTCGCTAAGCGCGTGCTGGTGATGGAGCGTTTGGCCGGCTTTGCGTTTGACGACGCGGTCGCTATCAAGGCCGCTGGCATCGACACGCACGCCGTCATCCGCACCGGCATGATCGCCTTCCTTGAGGGGGCCATGATCCACGGCATCTTCCACGGCGACCTGCATGGCGGCAACCTGTTCGTCATGGCCGACGGCCGCACGGCCATGCTCGACTTTGGCATCACCGCTCGTCTCTCGCCCGCTCGTCGCACCGCGTTTTTGCGCATGCTGCTCGGCGGTATGGCCAACGACATCAAGACCCAGATCCAAGCCCTCATCGACCTCGGTGCGCTTCCCACCGACACCGACATCGACCAGGTCATCATCGACCTGCGACTGAATGAAGCCGTGATCGACCCCACAACGCTGTCGGGCGAAGAGTTGGTCGCCGAAGTGCAGCGCGTGGTGAAGGCCATGCTCGGCTACGGCGCCAAGTTGCCGAAAGAACTCATGCTCTACGTGAAGAACCTGGTGTTCCTTGATGGTGCCATTGCTGCGCTCGCACCAGACCTCGACCTCATCGGCGAAGTGCAGTCGATTGCCATGACCTTCGCCACCAAGTACGGCAACCAACTGGCCGCCGAGATGGGCATGGGCGACACCTTTAAGGTCGACATGACCGGCTTCAAGGCCAGCCTCGGCCTCGAGGCCGACGTACCTGGCATCACGTATCGAGAACTCCAACAGCGCCGCGATCTCATCAAC
>JAYTKG010000121.1:0-2767 GCA_043730435.1 Acidimicrobiia bacterium
ACGCCATAGCGACATCCTGCAGCGCGCCGAGGACGAGTGAACCGGGACGCAAAGCGCGGGCCAGCGGATGGCGGGCACACTGGGCAATGAGATCCTTGCGTCCGACTAGAATGCCTGCCTGCGGGCCGCCAAGCAGCTTGTCGGCGCTGAACATCACCAGGTCGGCCCCAGCTGCCAGGGTCTGCTTGGCAGCCGGCTCACCGCCAAGCCAGACGGGCGGGCCGTCCTTCATCCACGGACAGGCGCTGTCGAGCAGACCCGAGCCGATGTCAGCCAGCACCGGCACACCGAGCGTGGCGAGTTGATCGACCGGCGTCGACTCGGTAAAGCCGTCGACCACGTAGTTGGATGGGTGCACCTTCAAGATGATGGCCACGTCGGCTGCCGGAGCTTTCACGGCCTTGGCGTAGTCAGCCAGCCGGGTGCGATTCGTGGTGCCGACATCTACGAGCCGCACGCCCGATTGCGCCATCACATCGGGCACCCGAAAGCCGCCACCGATCTCGACGGCCTCACCGCGACTGACCAGTGCCTGTCGGCCTTCGGCCAGCGCAGCCAGCGCAAGGAAGACGGCCGCCGCCGTGTTGTTCACGATGAGCGCGGCGTCGGCTCCGGTCAGGCGGGCGAATAGTCGTCCGACATGATCGCTTCGATCACCGCGCTTGCCGGTGGCCAGATCGAGCTCGAGGTTCTGGTAGCGACCCGCGGATATGTGGCGAATCGGTGCTCGCCCGAGGTTGGTATGCAACAGCACACCGGTTGCGTTGATGACCGACTGCAGCATCATGATCTGCAACGCACGCGCTCTGCTCGCCGCCGACTCCGGCTCCCCCGCAGCTATTGCCTCCCGAGCGACATCGACCAAGAGCGGATGCGGCAACCCCGTGTCGGCCAGCGACCGCGCCAGAGCATCAACCGAGGGAGGTCGCGTGGCCGTCATGGCTGCATTCTGGTCTACCCGGCGCCGGCTAGCGCGGCCGGATGAGGGCCACGATGCGCTTGGCCCACGGATCATCGCGCCGAGCCGCACCCATGATCAGCCACCAGGCACCCAACAGCGCTACGAGAAATCCGATGACAGCGCTCGGCTGCCGTACCGCAATCGCATTGCCCAACGCGCCAAACAGAATGATCAGCGCCCCAATCACCGTCAACCGCGCCCCCTTCATGCCACCCAGTCTGACCGCGCCGGGGCAGCGCTCACAAGAATGGAGCCTTCACGGGACGAGGTAGTTCATCTGTTCCGCTTCTTTGCGACTTTTGACGCTGTAGGAGTTGGCGGTTGCGGTACCGAATGCGACCGGGCACTATTCGCTGCGTGCCAGTGCAGCGAGACTTGAGTGACAACGAGAGGGAGTTCTGGCTGTCCTGGCTGGCAGCCGAGACCCGCGGCAACGGGCTGTGTGGCTTCGATAGGAACGGCTGGGAGTCATCACGCTGGGTCTTACACTCGATACGTGAGGACCCTTCCGTTGACAGCAACATGACGCTCGATGATCTCAACCGCCAGCGCGCTGCAATGAGCCTGGAGGAACGGTTCAAGGCCATCCGTGACGACGAAGCGGCGACGCCAAGCGAGGATTGCAAGCGGGTCCGATGGAGCGAACTCGCGGAGCGCCTCGGTGTCGAGTTCGCAGCTCTACCGGTGCCGCCGTGCTATCGATGGTTCCCGCACGCCAGTTGGCCCGCCGCAGTCTGGGGGCCATCCGAAGGCTCCCTCGATCACGAGTCACTCAACAACCTCGGGGACTTTCTCGTCACGCAGTCACCCGACGGCGAGGCCACCAACTGCATCGGTTACCTCACTCCCATAGCGAGCCGCGACTTTGACCGGCCGCACATGTCTGCGTTCCGGCTCGGCCATGTTCGCGCGGTCGCAGCCACCGGGCCAATGGAAATGGCGCCAAGCAACTGGTGGCCCGTCGACAAAAGTTGGTTCGTCTACACCGATGGGATTTGCAGGCCACAAAGGTGAGCGGATCGTCGTCGCTCATGACGGCCCTGATAGCCATGCCTGATCTGGAGTCGATCATCTGGCCTTGACGCGCCGCTGACACGCTAAGGGTCCGCCACAGGATAATACGCGAGATGTAGTTTTCTGAGGTCACCCGAAGGGGACGGCTAGTCGGCGGTGTAGCGCTGTCGAAGAGCGTCGGGGTCGGTGACGTGCATGTGTCCGTGGACGCGATCTATGAAACCCTCACGCTCCCATACTCGCAACGCGTCGTTCAGGGATTGGCGGCTGATGCCTAACAGCGCTGCGAGTTCGCCTTGGCTGGTGCGCCCGAGTGCCTCAGGGTCATCGGCAACGAAGCGTGCGACGGCCATCTCGAGTCGATGCGAGCGCTGGATGACGACTTGCCTCGCGTCCTGGCGCACCATCGACACGAGTCCCTGCATCATCGCGTGGCCGATGGAACCTGGCTTTGGTAACTCGGCGGCCAAGAGTTTCGCTGGAATGCGGTATGCGATGGTTTCCCGAAGTGCTACTGCGCTCGCGGCCAGCGTTCCGTTATCGATGACGGCCAGTTGGCCGACTAGCTCGCTGTCGCCGAGGATACGAATCGTGGTTTCCGTGCCATCTAGATCAGTGACGAACAACCGAACAAGACCTTTCGCAATAAGAATCGCTGCGCCCGCCGCGTCGCCCGTCAAGAAAAGAACCTGACCTCGCTCAAATACCACTCTCTGCGATCCGGGCGTCCAGCAGGTTCATCGACGCTGCATCCAACGTGGCGAAGAACGGGCAGTTCCTAGAGACCAACGC
>JAYTKG010000122.1:0-4630 GCA_043730435.1 Acidimicrobiia bacterium
GCACCGACGGTCGAGCAGCCAGGTGGACCACGGCGTCACAGTCAGCGACCACTTTGGCGCAGAGTTCACGATCAACGATGGTGCCCTCCACCAGATCCACGTAGTGAAGACCATCGATGTTGGACACGAGACCTGATGACAGATCGTCGAACACGGTCACCTTGACGCCCTCAATACTCGCATGAAGAGCACGGACAACTGATGAACCTATGAAGCCTGCGCCACCTGTTACGCAAACACGCATCATTGCGCTCTCCTGTACTTCTCATGAGCTGAACTGCCGGTTGGCGAACCCTGCTGGATCATGTGTTAAGGCCACCCGAAGGTACCGCAAGCAGTCACTTCGCAGTAGCCCCACTTGAGCAAATGAGCGATATGACCCACAATTTCTGTGGGCTGTCACAGACGATGCGAGGAAGGATTCGTACGGCCTAAATCAACTGAAGCAACCGGGTAATAGCCTGCCGTGGTCGCCTTGATTCTAAGGCCTGCGGCAGCCCGCTGAAACGGCGCGGGCGATACCCAAGGAGTTCTTTTGCCCGGTGCAGCTACCCCCTCAATTCTCGATCTCGATCGTTTTAATACTGTCGTGGTGACAGGCGGCGCCGGCTTCATCGGAAGTCGCGTTTGCGAGATGCTGCTGGATGCCGGGCATCAGGTTCGGGTCATCGACTGCTTCACCAACTACTACGACCGGGCCGTCAAGGAACGCAACCTCACTGCCGTCCGAGACCACGCAAACTTCCAGCTGCACGAGCTTGACCTGGCTACGGCCGATCTTGGGGCGGCCATTGAAGGTGCGTCGGTGGTGCTTCATCTCGCCGCCATGCCCGGCCTGGTGCGCAGCTGGACCGACGTTGCCGTGTACAGCCATTGCAACGTCGTGGCCACGGCCCGCCTGCTGCAGGCCGTGACCGATCATGCTCCCGCGGCGCGCTTCGTTCAGGTGTCGACTTCGTCGGTGTACGGCCTCGACGCCACCGGTGATGAGACCACGCCCCTCAAACCCGCATCGCCCTACGGCGTCACCAAACTGGCGGCCGAAAATCTAGTTCGGGCCTACGAAACCCAGTCCGGACTCGACGCCATAGTGCTGCGCTATTTCAGCGTGTACGGACCCCGTCAGCGCCCCGACATGGCCTACAACATCTTCTGTAAGGCTCTGCTCGAAGATCGGGAGATTCAGATCTTTGGCGATGGCAGCGCCGTGCGGTCCAACACCTTCGTGGACGACTGCGCCCGCGGCACCCTGCAGGCCATTGCCAACGCCCCTACCGGTTCGCTGTACAACCTTGGCGGCGGTGTCGCCATCACCGTCAACGAAGCGTTGCAGATCTTGGGTGAGGTGTCGGGCCGCACCCCGAAGGTCGTCTACAAGGAGAAGCGCCGCGGCGACCAACTGGTCACCATCGCTAACTTCGACAAAGCCACCGCCGAGATCGACTACCACCCAACCATCACGCCGGTCGAAGGCCTTGCCAAACAATGGGAATGGGCGCAAAGCCTGTCGAACTAAGAAGCTGCTGTAGGACAGACGACGACATGTGTTGCGGCTTGGCTCCAGTCGACCCAGGCGGCCGGCAATTTTGTTTGAGTCCATCAGGGTGAACGTACAGTCTGAACTCACCAGCCGTTCCTGCGAATGTGAGCTCTGACTGTGCGTTAACCCGTATGAGCGCAAAACAAAAACATCCGCCTGCAACCCGCGGCCCACGATTGGACGAGCCGACGTACGCAGAAGTCTCGTAAGCGCGTCGAGCGAGCGGGGTCGGACTCAGAGGCTTCGGTAGAGCTGGGCGTACTGGGCGGCGATGAGGCGGACGTCGAAGGTGTCTTCGATGAGTTTGCGGCTACAGTTGCCCATGCGGGTCTGCTCGTGAGCGTCATTCATAATGCGCACCAGGCTCTTGGCCAGAAGGTCGATGTTGCCGGGCGCAAGTAGGGCGCCGTTCTCTCCGTCGACCACGATCTCGCGACAGCCGGGAACATCGTTCGCAATGAGCGGACGCCGCATGGCGGCGCCCTCTAGAAGCACGCGTGGGATACCTTCACGATAGGTCGTGGGCAGTACAACGACGGTTGATGCCGCAAACAGCGCCGGCATGTCTTTCCAGCTCTCGCACAGTTTGAACTCGATGGTGCCATAGGTGCCGTTGGTGGAAACCGACGCGAGACGGGTATTCGTTTCGGTCGGACCGACAACGGCGAACAGCATCGGCGTGTCCGTCATCGTCGAGGCGAGTTCGGCGGCCTTACACAGATCGTCCACTCCCTTGGTCTTGGTGTGGCGACCGACGAGCACTGCCGTTGGACGGCCGTTGGTGCCGAGGAAGTCTTGGGCCTTCTGTACACGATCAAGAGGGACGGTGAGGTCATCGAAGGCCTGAAGATCTATGCCTGAGCCGAGAATTACTTGGCGGCGACGATTGCGCAGAATCGGCACGCTGCCGAACCAGTTGGCGTCATCATTGTTCTGGAAGACGGCGTAACGCACGCGGTGATCGACAACGATAAGCGAGCCGGTGTAAAGCGCCCGCATGATGACCCCACGGGGCCCGTCGGTGGCGAACGAACGACCCAGTCCGTTGACCGTACGTACATAGATGCCAGACCGATCGAGCCAGGCGGCCAGCGAAGAAAGCATGGCAGGACCCGTACTGAAGGCGTGCACGATGTCGCTGTTGGTCGAGCGTCGCAACTGCACCAACGCGTTGGCCGTGCGGAGCGGATGCTTTGGTTCAAACGGATAGCTGACGACACCGATTTCTGGATTACCGGTTTCGATCGTGGTGCCGATCGGCACCGCAATGGTGACCCGGATGCCGAGCTTGGCGAGTTCGCGGGCAAAATGGAGCCTTAAGCCAACCTGGCGATCTCCCACCAACATCATTGAGACCGATTGCTTCGATTCCACAGTGCCCCGCTCTGGTGTTCGTGAACATCGAGGAGCCCAGCGCACCTCGCCGCCGAGAACGCTAACAGCGGTCGCCGCCCCAGTTCTTGAGGACGTTGGCCCAAATGCAGGGCCAGAACGAGCGCCGTGCGGTTGCTCTAACATGATTGTGCCCGACGACCCAGGAGACCCTCGTGCCTATTGCAACACCAGAGATTTACGGCGAAATGCTTGACCGGGCCAAGGCTGGCCGCTTCGCCTACCCCGCCATCAACATCTCATCCACGGAGACGTTAAACGCGGCTCTGCGTGGGTTCGCCGATGCCGGGTCCGACGGCATCATTCAGATCTCGACCGGCGGTGGCGAATTCCTTTCCGGTACGTCGGTGAAAGACATGGCCGAAGGCGCCCACGCGTTGGCCGAGTTCGCTCACGTCATCGCCAAGAAATACAGCGTGAACATCGCGCTGCATACTGATCACTGTCAGGCCGACAAGCTCGACAAGTTGGTCAACCCGCTCCTCGCCATCTCAGAGGCCCGCAAGGCTGCTGGGCAGGGGCCGTTGTTCCAGAGCCACATGTTCGATGGCTCGGCGCTGCCGTTGGCCGAGAATCTGGCGCTGGCCGCTCCCCTGCTGGAACGCTGCCGGGCGCTCGGCATCATCCTTGAGGTGGAGGCCGGTGTTGTCGGTGGTGAGGAAGACGGCGTCGAGAACGAACTGAATGAACATCTCTTCACAACTCCCGAAGATGTCGCTGCCGTTGCAGAAGCACTCGGCACCGGTGAGCGGGGTCGTTATCTGTTGGCGGCCACGTTCGGCAACGTGCACGGCTCGTACAAGCCGGGCGCGGTGAAGCTGCGGCCGGATATTTTGAAGACCAGCCAGGAGCACGTCGGCGCCATTGTGGGCAAGGTGCAGCCGTTCGATCTGGTGTTCCACGGCGGATCCGGTTCACTCATCCAAGAGATCCATGAGACGCTCGAGTACGGCGTGGTGAAGATGAACGTCGACACCGACTGCCAGTACGCCTACTCGCGCTCCGTTGCCGACCACATGTTTGCCAACTATGCGGGCGTGTTGAAGATCGATGGCGAAGTCGGAAACAAGAAGGTCTACGACCCGCGTAGCTGGGGCAAGACAGCAGAGGCCGCCATGGCCGCACGCGTCACCCAAGCCTGCGCCGACCTGCGGTCCACCGGCACGCACTAGACGCCTCGTTCCCTCTGAATGCCTCGTTCGGTCGCTACCTGATTGGCTTCGCTTGGTCGCTACCGCTCCTTTTCGCTCAGCGTCGCTCCGTCTCTCTCGGACTCGCGTTGCTCAGACAATCCGGCGAGCGCGCGCACGAGCTCCGAAAAACAAAAGTCCCCCGTCCGGCTTGGACGGGAGACCTTTCGCAATTGATCAGCTACGTGCCTGAAGCGCTTCAATGAGTTTCGGGAGCACCTTGTGCACGTCGCCGACGATGCCGAGATCGGCAATGCCGAAGATGGGGGCTTCTTTGTCCTTGTTGATGGCGATGATGTTCTTTGAACCCTTCATGCCCACCATGTGCTGGGTGGCGCCCGAGATGCCGCAGGCAATGTAGACAGTCGGCTTCACGACCTTGCCGGTCTGCCCGACCTGGTAGCTGTAAGGCACCCAACCGGCGTCAACGATGGCGCGAGACGCTCCGGGCGCGGCCTTCAGCAGCTTGGCCAGACTCTCCACCATTTCGTACTTGCCGGCCTCACCG
>JAYTKG010000123.1:0-2985 GCA_043730435.1 Acidimicrobiia bacterium
AAGCAGGTTGCGTCGAGGTCGATGGTGGGAACCTGTCCGTTGGCGATGTCCATGAACCCGTGCACGTTGCGGCCCGTGGCCGTGTCTCGGACAAAGACGATGTAGAACCCCGGCCAGCCAACGCTTCCGCTCCATCTCGAGTTGCGACTCTTCCCACTGGCAAAGGAGCCAACAGGGGTGCCGTTGCTGCTGTACTTGGTGTCGATGCATGTTTCGGGGTACCCGCACTGGATCTGGAACACGTCGAACTCCACGCGACCGTCGGGCACCGGAGTGGACGACACGATGGCGCCGTCGATGCGAAACGCATCACCCTGACCAAGAGTCGGAAGCGGCATCGTGCCGAAGTCCTTCCAGTTCACACCGTCTCGAGCGGCGTCGCGTTGGGCGGCGGCGCCGCCAACACTGCCTGACCACACGTCATACGGAATGTTGTAGTTGCTCGTTGGCTTCGGGTACAGCTCGACTCTCAACGTGGTCGGCGAGCCGGCCACCGAAAAGGGCGATCCGGGCGCATCTTGGTAGTAGCCGTTCTGAATGGTCATCAGCGTCAGCTGACCGTTGCTGTCCCAGCGGGAGTAGCTGGCGTAGTAGCCGCCGCCACCCTTCACGCCGTTGTAGATCGCGTCGACACCCATGTTGCCGATGGAGCCTCCCGTTGCGACGCCGACCGAGAACGTGGCCGCGCTCGCAACCTGGGCTTGGCTGACAGTGACGACCGTGGTCGCTGACGCACACAACAAGAGCGTCGACACGACGCGACCAATTCGTAGGGACATTGCGACCTTCCTTCAGCTTCTGCCCGCTGTTATCGGTCTGTCCGTTCCCGTAGTTGAGCACATCACTCGCCGCTGTGCCGGTCAGAGCAGCGTGTGGCTAACTAAGCTTGTAGTTCGCATGTCTCTTCGTACGGCGATGGCTCATCGCAACCTTCTCTACCTCCTGTCGCTCAAGGAGCTTCGCACCCGCTACAAGAAGTCGGTGTTGGGTTGGGCGTGGAGCCTGCTGAACCCGATCAGCCAAATGCTGATCTTCACGGTGATCTTCACCTACGTCTTCGTGGCCTCGCCCGTACCTGGCGACCCCAGCGGCCTTCGGAACTTTCCGTTGTACTTTCTTTGCGGGTTGCTGCCGTGGAACTTCTTTGCGATCACCACATCTGTGGCAATGGGCAACATCCAAGGCGGGGCGGGCCTGATCAAGAAAGTCAGTTTTCCGCACGAGCACCTGGTCTTCGCAGTTGTTGCAGCTCAGTTTGTGACCTTGCTGATCGAAACCCTCATCCTGGTCATTGCAATGGCAGTGGCCGGGCAGAACGTGCTGGTGTGGCTGCCGGTCCTACTGCCCCTGTACTTGCTGTGGGCGCTGTTCACCACGGGTGTCGCCCTCGCGCTTGGCGCGTTCAACGTATTCTTCCACGACGTCCAGTACCTGTGGGGCATCGTGTCGCAGGTGTTGTTCTATGCCACTCCAGTGATCTACTTCACTCAATCGCTGCCCGACGTCCCCGTTGGGCGAATGATGAAGTCCATCGCTACTTTCGGCCCCACCGGCGCGTTCATCACCGCCTTCCACGACGTGCTGTATGACGGTCGCTTCCCGAGTGGGTCCAAGATCGCGTATCTGGCCGTCCTCGCCGTGACGAGCTTCGCCATCGGGACCTGGATCTTCGGCAAGTTGTCGCCGCGCTTTGCTGAGGAGATGTGATGTCGGGCGAAGTGATCCTCTCGGTCGACCACCTCGTCAAGTCGTTCCGAATTCACCACCAGAAGACAAACTCCCTGAAGCAGTTGCTCGCTGCGCGCGGACGCAACCAGTTCGAGGACTTTGTGGCAGTCAACGACGTCACGTTCGACGTGCGCGAAGGCGAAGTGTTCGGTGTCATCGGCCAGAACGGCTCGGGCAAGAGCACGCTTCTGAAGTGCATGGCCGGCATCCTGCAGCCGAACTCGGGAACGGTTGGCGTGTACCGTCGGATGGGTGCGCTGCTGGAACTGGGTGCGGGCTTTCACCCGGAACTGACCGGCCGGGAGAACATCTTTCTCAACGCAGCAATCCTGGGCATGGGCCGTCGGGAGATCAGCGGTCGGTTTGATGAGATAGTCGACTTCTCTGGGCTTCACACGTTCATCGATCAGCCGGTCAAGACCTACTCCTCCGGCATGTACGTGCGGCTGGCCTTTGCGGTCGCCATCAACGTCGACCCACAACTGCTCATCGTCGACGAAATCCTCGCTGTCGGCGACGTCAGTTTCCAACGCCGATGCATGGAGAAGTTCGTCGAGTTCCGCAACGAGGGTCGCACCATCGTGCTCGTCACCCACGACATGGGCAGCATCAAAAATCTGTGCGACCGAGCAATCTGGCTGGAACACGGCAAGGTCGTCGATGCCGGCGACCCGTCCGATCTCGTAGAGGCCTACACGGAACGCATGCTCGGCGCCGACTCACGGTCGGCCGATGGCAGCGTTCGGCGCGGGTCTGGCGAGATTCAGATCACCTCGGTGGAAATGTTCACGGATGGCAACACGAACCCCGTGAAGCGCTGCCGTACGAGCGATTCCGTTCTGGTACGGCTGCGCTATGAGGCCAGCAAGACCATCCCGCAGCCGGTATTCGGCATCGAGATCGAAAGCCTGGGTGGGGCAACCATCACTTCACCGAACACCCGTGACGTCGGCATGGTGCCCGCGACAATCTCCGGAACAGGCATCGTCGAGATCACGATCCCGCGCATTGACTTGTTACCGGGCACCTACGACCTCCACACGTCGATCACGGACTTCAATCGGGCTGTTGTCTACGACAACCTGCACCTGGCGTTGCGCTTCGATGTGATGACCGGCAAGCCCTACGAAACCGGCGGCGTCATCACCATGCGCCCGGAGTGGACCCTCGGCTGAAGCAGTCGAGGCAGCGTTACGATCATCAAAGTGACGCCGGCCCAGTCGTTCATCTCGTACGCCCAGAACCAAGAGGACGTGG
>JAYTKG010000124.1:0-24820 GCA_043730435.1 Acidimicrobiia bacterium
GAGATGGGGAAGGGCTCAATGCTGGAAGGCGTCATCGCGGGTATTGAAGAAAATTGGTTCCAGGGCAAGATCGCCGATTCAGCTTTCGAGCAGGAGAAGTTGTTCAACAACGGCAGCCGCATCATTGTGGGTGTCAACAAGTTCCTCGAAGGCAACGACGACCAACAGATCGACCTGCTCGAAATCACCAATGAGGACGAGACCCGCCAGCTCAAACGACTGAACCAGGTGCGCGCTGATCGCAACCAGGCCAGCGTCGATGAGGCGCTGAAACGACTGGCTCATGATGCTGCTGACCCCGAAGTTAACCTCATGCCCCCACTTATCGACGCAGTGAAAACCTACGCATCGTTGGGCGAAATCATGGGCACCATGGCCGATGTCTTCGGTCGCCACATCGAAACACCCACCATCTGATGAGCGACCGAATTCTTGTCGCCAAAGTCGGGCTCGACGGACACGACCGCGGCGTAAAGGTCGTAGCCCGCATCTTGCGGGACGCCGGCTTCGAAGTGATTTACACCGGCCTGTTTCAAACACCGGAGAAGGTCGCGGCTGCAGCCGTCGACGAGGACGTTGACGCCATTGGTTTGTCGATGCTGTCGGGCGCACACATGACGCTCGCCCCCAAGGTGGTCGAGTGTCTTCGAGCTCGCGGCGTGGACATCCCCGTGGTCGTGGGTGGCATCGTGCCCGTGCGCGACGTGGAGAAGCTGCAAGCGCTCGGCGTGGCCGCCATTCTCACGCCAGGGTCATCGTCCGACGCTGTCGTGGCCACCATGCGCGACGTGATCGCCAAGTATCGCTCCGAGCCGTAGAGACCCTCAGCGTTGTCTTTTGCGTTCGAGCATGGCACTGTCGGCAAGACGCAGCAACGTGTCGGCGTCGGCTGGCCCTTCGCCGAAACCAATACTGGCTGAGACGCTGATGACATGACTGCCGAAGACGACCGGCTCGGCGATGACGCCAGCGAGGCGTTGTCGAATTGTTTCGGGGTGCGGGGCAGGTGGGCCCAGCAGCACCACAAACTCGTCACCCCCGATACGAGCCGCGCAGTCGCCGCTTCGTAGTGACGTCGACAAGCGTTCGGCCACGGTCTTGAGCACGTGGTCACCGGCGGCATGGCCGAAGTCGTCATTGATCGCTTTGAACTGATCAAGATCGAGATACACCAACAGGACAAGGTCACGGTTGTCGAGCCGCGCCTGCAGATCCTGCTCGAGCGACCGACGATTCCCGATGCCCGTGAGCGGGTCGTGCAACGCCGCCCGTCGAAGCTCGACGTTGGTGCGATGCTGCCCAATCGTTACCGCGGCGTGGCGGGCGACCCGTTCACTCGTTTCAACATCCATGGGGTGGGACGGATCGAGCGGCGACCAAAACCGCGCCAGCCCGACAGCGTCGGCATGTGCGGATGTGACCAACGGCGTCTCCCACGCGACACGAAACATTTCGGGCGCACTGTTGCCGTATGGTTCAGGTGCATTGGCGGTGGCCGCCAGCACCAGGCCTTCGTGGTCGAAGATAACAGCCGCGGGCTGCGACGGATCGGGCGACGTGAACTGCGTCAGCACCACTGCCAGCACATCAGCGATATCGGCGCCGACACGCGACAGCTCCAGTGCCCGATCAACGAACCGGAACTGAGTACACGACGCTAGGTCGATAAGCACCATCTCGATATCGGGGTCGTCATAAAAGTTCGTGAGGCAGACCTCAAGCGCCACGTAGGTGCCGTCCTGACAGCAGACTCGGATCTCCTTCACGGTGCGCTGCCGCACTCCCGTACGAATTGCAGGGTCCATGGTCGTTTCGTAGGCCAAGATGGCCCCGACGGCCGGCAAGTCATCCGGATGGATGAACGCCAGGGCCGACATACCCACGGCGGCGTCAGGTAACCATCCCAACAACAACTCAAAGCTCGGTGACACCCACTGTACGACGAGCTCGCGGTCGACCATCGCAGAGGCACGGAGCCAACACCGGTCGAGCGCTCGTTGCGCCGCACGCGCCGCACGCGCCGCATCAACCATGACGACCTCGCATAACGAAATTCGCGAACTCCGCCAGCTTCACCAGCCTCAAGTTAGCAGCCCTCACTACACAGCTGTTCGAGGTGCGGCTGCCACGTTTCTGCCACCGGGAACACGGTCGACTTCGAAGCCCTGCTTGCGCAGCTCTGCCACGGCGGCATCGACCGCGTCAGCGAGAACCCCAGCATCTGCACCCGTGACGGCGACATATTCGGTGACCACCGTTGTGACGGTGCCCAGCCGGTTGGAGGCAATGACCTGCTCAAGGAAGGTGCACATCGCGTTCGTACGCGCTCGCCACATGCACCAGTTCGCCTCATTCGCAGGTTCGGCGCCAGCGCTCTCGGCGTGCTCGGCGCCAGCGTCCCGGATGGCCATCAGTATTGGTTGCAGGATGTACGCGAGGTCACCTGAATCCTGCGCTGCTTCGATCACATGGCGCAGGGCCGAGCGGTTGTCGCTTGGCCGCCAGGGCGAACCAATAAGCTGGGCCGCGTTTGCAATGACACTGCTCTGCAGCCACGTGCCAGCGGTGGCCGGGGACAAGATGAGCCGCGCCAGCCGGAATGGGCCGAAGTTGCTGGGGAGCGGATCGATCTCGATCTCTTGACCCAGCAGCGGCGCCGGTCTCAGCCGCTCGACTTCCTCACTTATGAAATCACCAACGGCACAGACAACGTGTTCGTAGGGTGACCCGGATGCGATCGGGGCGACGGCCGCCAGCGCGACTTGTGCCCAGGCGGCGACGTGATCGGCCAGGAAGGCCCGTTCGATCTCTACGGCCTCCACCGCCTTGTCGGGGATATCGTCGCGCCACGCAGCGGCCTCGTTGTGGCAGAGGTGCGCGTAGCAACGCAGTTCGAGGCCGAGGTGATCGGCGCCAGCGATCCGCCAACGCTGTTCAGTATGTTCGTTGTAGCCAACCAGCTTGTAGCGGCCCATGACGTTGGCAAGGGTTTCCCCGCCGTGCTGCGCGTCGTCGTTACGGAACACGCTCTCGTAGATGGGGACGCCGCGTAGAAAGATCCGTTCGTAGTCGCTGTCGATCACCGGATCGCCACTCGCAAGCGCAGCCAGAGCTGGCAAGGTCCCGACGAGATCCGTGAGTTGCGGGCCGGGCTCTTCGAGAAGGAGCAAGCCAAGGAGCCCGGCCAATCCGGCTCGGCGTTCGGCTATGAGCGCCAGATCTGCGGTCAACGGATTTCACCATTGCGCCAGTCACGGGGCTGAATCCCATAGGCCGTTGCAAGTGGCTTGACGGGGCGAGCGAACCAGAGCGGCCGACGCAACCCACCAGGGCCGGGACCGGGACGGGTCTTGGCCAGCCACTCTCGATAGACCTCGGTAGAGCGGCCGGTATTCACGGCGATATCGCCGTAGTTGTCCTCCGGATTGGCCGGACCGACGGTAACTTTCTGAAGCCAGCAATGCATGCCCGAGATCGGGTCGGGCTGCACGGGAAACGTTAGGTTCTGATGCACACCTGCGTCGGTCCACCACACGCGGCTGGTGTCGGGGTCGGACGACTCGAACGGTTTCACCCCTTCTACCTGCGTCATCTTCCACTCGCCTGGTTTTCCGTGGGCTTTCGCCTCAGGCCCGTAGCCAACGTTGGCGCCGTTGATGCGCGCCAGACCTGAGCTGTACCGCGGTGTTCCCGTATCGGCATCGACGCGCCAACGGCCCATGTGATGCGACACGCCAACCACACCGGGGCGAATACCTTCGGTGCGCCACGCCTTGATAACGAAGTATCCGATCTGCGTGGTGATGCGCACCAGGCCACTGATTGGAATGTTGAGCTGTTCGGCATCGGAAGGATGGATCCACATCGGATGGGCATGGCTGATTTCGTTGAGCCATTTCGCCTGGCCCGATCGCGTGTGGATCAGGGTCGGCAAGCGGAAGGTAGGAAGTAAAATGCGTTCACCACCAGCCATGTCAAGGTCTTCCCAATGCACGTGGCTTTTTATGAAGCCAGGCATTGCGTACTCAGGCCAGCCCCAGTCACGCAGCACGTCGGAGTACATTTCCAACTTGCGGGACGGCGTCGGGAAGCCGAACCGGACGTGGCCATCGATCTCGACACCAATGGAGCCATCGCCGATGAACGGCATGTGGCCGGACACCTCAGTCAGATCATTGTGCATGCCAGCGGTTCCTGGGACTCGGTAGACGCCCTGGTCATCTTTGACCGCTCCAGCCTTGGCGATTTCGGCTTCGGTGACCGTCCGTTCGTGGACGGCCAGTTGACTGCCCGGGATTTCGAAGGCCCCGTATTTTCGCATGAACGCCAGCGGTTCCAAACCTTCTGCGGCCGCGGCCTCGGGCAGACCGGGCACTTGTGTGTTGAACATCATCTCGTAGTACTCGTCCACACCGAGCACCTGGCCGGGGTGCTTGTTCGACTCGAAGTGCTGGCGAATGCCTAGCGCGCCGTCGGGGTCGATCTTCCACGAAAGGTCGATCCAGAATTCGTTCTCTTCCCACACTTCGCCCGGGTTTGCTTCCCACGTGCGGTTGACCGGGCGGCCTTCCTTTTCGGCGTTGACACGGAACACGGGCTGGCGGAAACCGATCCATCGACCGGAATGCGTTTCGTAGCTGGCGAGGTCATGTCGCTCGGCCCCGTTGCCCATGGGGAGTACGTAGTCCGCGAACCACGCCGATTCCGACCATGTCGGGGTCAGCGCGACGTGGCAACCGACGAGGTTTTCGTCCGTGAGCGCTTCGAGCCAGCTGAAGCCGTCGGGGTTGGTCCATACCGGGTTGTACACCCGACTGAAGTAGGTGTCGACCTTGCCGCGGCCTTCTTTCAGGAAGTGCGGCAACAGGATCGACGCCTCGTGATGGGCCAGCGGGTACTCGTTGGGCCAGTTCATGTCGTTCCACCGGCCGTGAGGATGCACGGCCTTGGGTGGTACCGGAATGAACTTGTTCCACCCGTTCGGACTCACCCCACCCTCGGTGCCGACCGAGCCAGTCAACACATTCAACATCCACAAGCAGCGGGTGATCTGCCAGCCACCCTCATTCCCTGCCGCCGCCGCACGCCAGCTGTGCGAGCTCAGCTTGCCCGGAACGGCCGTCGCGATGATGTCCGCAATCGTCAGGATTTTCTCTACGGTCAGACCGCATTGTTGCGCGGCGAACTGGGGCGTGAACTCCGCGTAGTACTCGATGAGTGCGGGGCCAACGTTGTCGAACGTGCATTCCAGATCGGGGCGAACCTGTTGTAGGAAGTGCTCCCAGTTCACCCAGCGGCGCACGAACTCGCGGTCCCATGTCCCGTTCTGCAACAGCAGTCGGGCAATCGCCAACAGCATGACGGCTTCAGTGCCCGGCCAGGGCGCCAGCCACTGGTCACTCATCGACGCAGTGTTTGACAGACGTGGGTCGACACAGATCACTTTGGCGCCGCGCATCTTGCCCTCGATGATGCGCTGTGCGTGCGGGTTGAAGTAATGGCCGGCTTCCAGGTGCGACGAGATGAGGAAGATCACCTTGGCGTTGGCGAAGTCGCTTGATGGCCGGTCGAATCCCATCCACACCGCGTAGCCAACCCGGGCGCTGGACGAGCAGATGTTGGTATGGCTGTCGTGCCCATCGATACCCCACGCATGCAGCACGCGCTCGATGTAGCTGTCGTCACCCGGACGACCGACGTGATACATCACCTCGTCGTGGCGGCCCTCTTTGAACGCAGTACCGATGCGAGTGCCGATCTCGGTGAGCGCCTGTTCCCACGTGACCCGCTGCCACTTTCCTTCGCCGCGTTTGCCGACTCGCTTCAGCGGATAAAGGATGCGCTCCGGGTCATAGACTTGAGTGATGGTGGCTGGCCCCTTAGCGCAGTTCCGACCACGACTCGCTGGGTGTGTCGGGTTTCCTTCGAACTTGGCGATCTGCCCGGTTGACTTGTCGACGTAGGCAAGCAACCCACAGCATGCCTCGCAGTTGAAGCAGGTGGTGGGGATGAGCCGATAGTTCCGGATCTTTTTCTCACCGTGGGCCCAGGCTTTCGGATCCAGTTCATTCCAGTCTTCCCAACGCTCTACCGGCGCGTAGTTCGTCAGCTGACTGCCCGGCATCAGTCGCACCAGGTTGGCTTGCGCCGAGCGATTCAGATCATCAAGGAGTGACATGAGAGCTTTCTTAGGACAGGGGGACGGACTGGCCGGCCCGGACGAATGCGTCTTCGTAGAAGACCAACCCGACGATTCCCGCAATGCCCGCCACTACCCCGAGCGCGACCGAACTGCTTGCAAGTGCAACGACCGCCAGCACGCTGGCCAGCAGAATGCCTACACCGACCCCGATGCGGAACCGAGTCTTGTACAAGCCGTGCGTCATCGATTTCTGCGCTATTTCCACATGCACCGTGCCCTTGCTGGCCAACTCCGTCCAGATCAAGAAGCCAAGCACAAGCAGGCTGCTCAACAGCAGCCAACGCAAACCTCTCTCCACCCCGTTAGCCAGGTCGAACGACGGCGCCAGGACCAACCCGATGCCGGCGCCGCCGACACCGGCTTGCGCCAACAGAACCGGCAGTAACAGAGGCGTCTGCCAGAAGTCCCGGCCTTCGCACTGGCCGAACAAAAAAGCCGTGTAACCCGCAGCGCCAGCTGCGAAGAGCACCGCGGGTGCTGCGAGCGCTTTGATGAGGCCAGGCGAGTTCAGCAACCCGCCGAGCAGCCAGAGCGAACTCAAGAGCCCGTGGCCAAGGATGATGAACGCGCCGCGGACCAACCACGAACCCCACTGTGGTCGGCTAAAGATGAAGTAGAACCGCTTCGGTTGCTTTAGGTCGGCCACGAGCAACGCTCCCGTCGCTGCAGCGAACACCAGCGACAAGATCGGCAGCAGCACGCCCACGAAGGCACGTTGGTCGGCATGACCCATCACCACAGCCAAGCCCCCGGCCATAATTACTCCTGCACTGATGGCCTTGGTCACCAGGTAGGCCGACACCTTGCCTTTCCAGACCATGGGATGTTCCGTGGTGTACGCCGTGCGAGCAACGACCTGTTTCCCCCGACCGGTTGGATCGACCGGAAGCGTCGGGTGGTGCTTTGTGGTCTCGGCCCAGATCATGCCGTCATCAGCGATTCGGGTTCGCAGCGGGTCAAGGGCAGCCTCATCGGCACCCTTGTAAAACACGTGCGGTTTCGTTTTCTGCTCCGGCGCTCGCACCTGTGTGTCGTGGCGACCGAGCATGACCGAAATCTTCGAGGTCGGATCCTCAATGTCGCCAGCGAAGATCGACTGGGTGGGGCACACGATGACGCAACTCGGCTCAAGTCCGACCTCAATACGACTCGAACAGAAGTTGCACTTGTGCGCCGTCTGCGTCTCGGGGTTGATGTACAGGGCGTCGTACGGGCACGCGTTCATGCACGACTTACATCCAATACAGCTCGAATCATCAAAGTCGACAATGCCATCCTCACGACGAAACAGGGCGGTCGTCGGGCAAATCGATACGCACGGTGCATCGTCACAGTGGTTACAACGGTTCACCGAGTAAAAGCGCCGAGAATCAGGAAAGACGCCCTTTTCGATGTACTTGACCCAGGTACGGTTCACGCCCAGCGGCACCTCATGCTCGGCCTTGCACGCCACCGTGCACGCATGGCAGCCAATACAGGTGTCTTGATCAATCAGGAAAGCGTAACGCGTCATCGGCAACTGCTCCCAGGTCGTTGTTGAAAGAACGAGTTAGTGACTCGCCACCGTTGTAGCGATCGGCCTATCGGCTTGTTCCCACGCACTGAACCCACCAACCAGGTCTGAGACGTCCTTGAAGCCCGCCGATCGCATGACCGATGCCGCGACCATCGAGCGGTATCCGCTGCCGCAATACACGACCGTCGGCGCGGTCGGATTCAACTCACCGAGACGATCGAGAATGCGCGCCAGCGGTACCTCGCGGGCACCGGCCACCTTGCCCTTCGCGATCTCGCCCGGTCCGCGCACATCGACCAGTTGAAGGCCCTCCACATGACTCATCCGATCGACGAGCTCATCGACGGTGAGGCGCGATGCCGAGGTCACCCAACCAGGATGACTGAGGAACGAAGACACAGGATCATCAAGACAGCCGACCACGTGGTCGAACCCGATACGAGCCAGACGGTTCTTGGCCTCCAACTCCGTACCGAGATCGCACACCAACACAATGGGCTGGTCGGCCGTGAGCACGTCACCGGCGTACTCGGCATAACGACCCGCCAGGCCAACGTTGTACGAACCTACGAGGTGACCCTGAGCAAAGACGGCGGGGTCACGACTGTCCAGAACGACCGCGCCACGGCGCTGCTCCGCGAGGACTTCGGTCATCGACATCGAGTGAGGCACCGCATTCTCGGTCAGCACCTCATGGGTTTGCTTGTTGCGAGTAGCGGCGAATGCGAAGTAGAGCGGAGACAGGCTCTGTCCCTCCGTCACCACGTGGACAAACTCATCTTCGGACATGTCTTGCAGTGCGTAGTTCGTTCTGCGCTGCTCACCAATGGTGGAGACGGTTTCGGATGATAAGAACTTGCCACACGCCGAACCGGCGCCGTGAGCAGGAAACACCCGGGTGGCGTCCGGCAGTGTCATGAGCTGCTCACGGGTCGATCGATACAGTGACCGCGCCAACTCGTCGGCGGTAACTCCAACGGACGTCAACAGGTCGGGTCGACCGACATCACCAATGAACAGCGTGTCACCGGTAAGCACTCCGTAGGGCACGTCATCGCCTTCACGTTCGCGCACCACGATCGATATCGACTCTGGCGTGTGGCCAGGGGTGTGGCGGATTTCTAACGAAACCTCGCCCAACGACAGGACCTGCTTGTGCTCCAAACCGTCGATCGCGAACTCAACGGCGTCTTTGGCCACCGACCCGTAGGAGATGATTGCGCCGGTTGCCGCTTGCAACTCAAGATGACCCGACAAGAAGTCTGCGTGGAAGTGCGTCTCGATGACCCGCTCGATGGTGAGGCCATGCGCTTGAGCATCGGTGAGGTACTCGGCGATCTCGCGTTGCGGGTCCACCACAACAGCACGGCCGGTCGTCTCATCACCGATGAGATAGGAAGCCTGCGAAAGGCAGCCGAGGTAATACTGCTTGACGATCATGGACTTCCTCCATGTGCGAGCTTCCCACCACCCGCACGTATAGCCGAATGTCCGGACAATATAGCTCCGCTCAGTTCCGTCCGCAACGACCAACCATCGCTATGTTTGCACCCTTCTCCAATTGTCCGTACATTGGTCATATCGTGACAAGTGTTGCCCGGAGGCCCGACCGTTCCAGCCCCATGCCTCTCTGGGCTCAGGTGCTCGAAGACCTCCGATGTCGGCTCGCCAGTGGAGAGTTCGAGACCGGGTTTCCAGCCGAGCGCGAGTTGATTGAGCAGTACGAAACAAGTCGACACACCATGCGCGACGCCATGCGTCGCTTGCACAGTGAAGGTCTCATCGACCGAGAACGCGGCCGCGGAACCTTCATCCGTCGCACCCCGATCGAGCAGCGCACCGGTTCGCTCTACAGTCTCTTCCGCTCAATCGAGGACCACGGCTATCGGCAACGCAACACCGTGCTCGATCTTGAGAAGCGGCGCGAGCCAGACGTAGCGAGTCTTATGAGCCTTCCGGCTGCGACAGATTTTGTCTACCTTCATCGCCTCCGCTACGCCGATGATCGCCCCGTGGCCACCGACGAAATTTGGCTCGTGGCCAAGGTTGCGGCGCCATTGCTTAGCGTTGATTTCGAACACACTGCCGTCTACATCGAGCTGGAGAATCGATGCGGCGTGCGCCCGGGTGCCGGATGGGAAAAGGTGCATCCGACGCTACCCACCACCGCCGAGCGGTCGCTGTTGAACATGAAAGCTCGCCAACCCGCTTTCATGGTTGAGCGTTACACCGAGCACGCCGGTCGGCCGCTCGAGTGGCGCCGCACCATCATCAGCGGGGAACTCTTCACCTTCACCACCACGTGGGGGGACATGGGAGAACCAAAAGGCCACCCTTCGTTCGCACCAAGCCAACCGGCGGGAGCAGCGAAATGACCGCTGACAAGGAGCGACGCCTTAAGACACGCCAGGTCGGCAGCGAGCCCGATGCCCGCTTTAGCTTGGCCAATGAGCGCACCTTCCTGGCATGGAATCGCACCGCTCTCGGCTGTGTAGTCGCTGGCCTTGCGGTTTCGCACGTCCTCAAACCATCGACCGGCTCCGATGTCGGACCGAAGATCGCGGGACTCGCTTTGATGCTGCTTGGTGGTCTGCTCGCGCTCTTCAGCTTTGGAAACTGGGATCGCAGCGAACGAGCTCTCCGATTGAAAGAGGCTCTCCCCCACTCCATCCTGCCTGCGCTCCTTTCGGTCGTGACAGGCGCCGTGGCCGTCGTGACCATCATCTATACGCTGCGATGAGCGATGTCGACTGGGCGGGCCATCACCCTGGTGTCATTGACAGTTTGGCCAACGAGCGAGTTGGACTGGCGTGGCAGCGAACGGCACTGTCGTGGCTTGCAGCTGGCCTGGGTGTTGTGAGGTACTTCGCCGCCGACGGCATACTGCACCGCCGAACCGTCGTCGGTTGGGCGATGGTAGTGGTGGCAGGAATCCTTTGGATAGACGGCGCCCGCCGCTACCGGATGGTCGATCGTGCGCTTCGAACCGATCAGCCGACGTCAGTCCCCCGAGGCACCATCGTCATGGTCTGGCTAGCAACAGTCGCGGTCATCTTTGCGAGCATCGCCTTCGAAGTCTTCGGCTAGCGAGACACCCCAACGAAAGTGAAGATAAAGGAGTTTTCAATCACGGGCTCTCTTTAATTTCTGCTCTGTTGTCGTTGGATGTTGCTGGACAACATCCAACGACAACAAAGCCTTGGCCGTGGCGTGCTGCCCGGTCGTGTGATCAGAGACCGATGCGGGCAACTTTGAGTTGGTCGAGCTGGTCGTTGAATCGGGCAAGGTCACCGGAGAACAGTGCGTTGAGACTGGCGAGCGCGTGGTCGACTTGGCCGGCGAGCTTGTCGTAGACGGCATAGGACTGGCTGGTCGGTCTAGCGTCGGCGCTGCTCACGACGGGTGGGAGGGCACTCAGCTTTTCGAAGAGCTGTTCGCGGTAGTTGAGCGTGTCCCCGTCGGAGGTGAACTCCACTTGCACCAACTCGTTTTCGATGGCGGTGAGACTCTGGCTCAACTCACCCGCCGCCTGCACGACAGCTGCGGCCGAGGCAGTGTCGCCAAGCCGCGACGTCCACTCGCCGAGTTGCCGTTTCAAAGTACGAATGCTGTTCACGCCAGTGGCGATGTCGGACAGCTTGTCTTGGATGCGCCGCAGAAATCCGAACTGTTCGGCCAACGCCTCGTTGCTGGTGTCTACCCGCGGATCCTTCAGCAAGGAAAACGTCTGCGACATCGACCATTCGCCCACCGTCAGGGTTGCTGAGTAGATACCAGGCGTGGCCAGAGGACCGGCGGGTCGAGTGTGAAAGTCGGTGTCGATCATCTTCACACCGGCCGGATACGTCATAGGCCATTGGAAGCTGTTCATACCTTCGTTGGCGGTGATGTAGAGGCCCTTCCGATCCTTTTTGTCGACGGGAATGGAGCTCGGGAACGTATCCACCACGTTGCCGTCGGCGTCGCTGATGGTCAGCACCGCAGCCCCGACCGCAGGCTGGTCGAGGTAGTAGGTGATGCGCACTCCGCGCTCAAGATCGCTGCCAGCATCGAGCACTCGCCTGGTGGTGTGGCCGGTGTCGTGTTCGTCGAGATAGAAGGTGGCGTTTTGACCAGAGGTGACGTGATAGTTCTTGCCACCGGTGGTACCACCCCAGGCTGCGGTGATGTGTGGCGGCACGCGAACAACATCACGGGGCTTGAGGAGGAACTTGTCTGCGCCCATGAGCTCGTCGTGCATCTGATGCAGTGGCGTGAGATCGTCCAGAATCCAGAACGAACGACCGTGCGTAGCTACGACCAGATCGGTGTCTTTGATGACGAAGTCGTAGATCGGTGTAACCGGCAAATTCGCGTGCAACGGCTGCCAGCTCGCGCCGTCATCGAACGACACATGGATGCCCAGTTCGGTGCCGACATACAGCAGGCCCTGACGATTCGGATCTTCCCGAATGACCCGACAGAATTCGCCATCGGGCAAACCGTTGTCGATGCGTTGCCATGTCGTGCCGAGATTGCTGGTCTTGTAGACGTACGGCGCGTAGTCGCCCATCTTGTGGCGGGCAACGGTCATGTAGATGGTGCCTGCGGTGTGCGGTGACTCGGCCAGCATGGTGATCTGCGAGAACTTCGCCAGGTCGGTCGGCGTGACGTTCGCCCAGTCACCGCCGTCGTTCATCGAGACGTGCGCCAGACCGTCGTCGGACCCGGTCATCAGCACGCCCTGCTGATGAGCGGAAACGACCAGCGAGAAGATGGTGGCGTACATCTCGGCGCCTGCCGTGTCCATCGTGAGCGGGCCAGACACGCCAAGCGTGCCCGGATCGGCGTAGGTGAGGTCCGGGCTGATGGTGTCCCAACTATGACCTTCATCGGTGGATCGGAACACCTTGTTTCCCGCGGTGTACAACACGTTTGCGTCCTGCGGCGAGAACACGATCGGATACGTCCACTGGAAGCGAACCTCGGCCGTAGCACCGTCGTGATACGCCTCGGGCCACACGCTCACGAGCTGCGTTTGTTTGGTGCGGTGGTCGTAGCGCTGCAGTGCTTCACCGCCACCGGGCGAGCTGCCGATGGCACCGACGTACACAATGTTGGAGTCCTCCGGCTTGGGCGCAACGTACCCGCTTTCGGCCGATCCTGGCGAGTAGCAGTCCGACCAGTTGATAGCGCCAAGACCGGTCTGGCTCGGTACCGCAAGACTCGAGTTGTCCTGCTGCGAGCCGTACACCATGTACGGAAACTGATCGTCAGTGGCCACGTGGTAGAACTGCGCCGTCAACTGGTTGTAGATTGTTGACCATGATCGCCCTGCGTTGAACGACACCCACGCACCGCCGTCATCACAACCAATCATGCGGTCGGGATTCGTTGGGTCAATCCACAGGGCATGGTTGTCGCCATGAGGCGTGTGGAACTCATCGAAGGTCTTTCCGCCGTCGATCGATTTCCACGCCTTCATGTTCATCACGAAGACGGTGTCGGCCTCGGTCGGGTGCGCGATGACGTGCTGGTAGTACCAGGGGCGCCAACCAAGGTCGGGCTTCGAGGACACCTTCTCCCAGGTTTCTCCCATGTCAGCGGAGCGATACAACCCTCGCTTGCGACCCTCCGCCTCCACCATCGCGAACACTCTGCCCGAACGCGCTTCCGACACCGAGACACCGATCTTGCCGAGCATGCCATCGGGCAGCCCTGGCCTGGTGCTGATGTTCTCCCACGTATCGCCACCATCACGTGATCGCCACAAACCGCAGTCGGGTCCACCGCTGTTGATCGACCAGAAGTTTCGGCGCGCCTGCCACATGGTGGCGAAGATGATGCGTGGATTGTTCGGGTCAAGACACACGTCGATCGCACCCGCACCGTCGCTGACGAACAGCACCAGTTCCCAGGTGTCGCCCCCATCCTTCGAGCGATACAACCCACGCTCGGGATTGTCTTTCGCCGAATGACCGAGCGCGGCCACATAGACGACGTCGGGGTTCGTGGGATGTACGCGAATTTCGCCGATGTGGCGCGACTCACGAAGCCCCATGTGCTTCCACGTCACACCAGCATCGGTGGATTTGTACACGCCATCGCCGTGGGTCACGTCGATGCGAATGGTGGCCTCACCCGTGCCGGCGTAGATCACGTTCCCGTCTGATGGCGCTACCGCCAACGCACCGATTGAGCCGGTACTGAGGAAGCCGTCGGTAATGTTTTCCCAGTACTGGCCGGCGTCGTCCGACTTCCAGACACCACCGGCAACGGCTCCGTGGTAGAAGACGGCTGGCTTCTTCGGGTCGGCGGCAACGGCCACAACCCGTCCGCCACGGCTCGGACCAATGCAGCGGTAGCGGAGTTGGCTGAGGAACTTCGGATCCACGCTGGGCATGCCCTCAGTTTGGCAGCATCAGCGGTGATCGACCACGGCGGGAGCCCACTCATCTGGGTTGTTGTCGATCAACGTCGGTAGGCTCTCTTCCATTAGCCGAACCCGTTCTGAAAGGCCCTTCCGATGCGTCGAAACCTCCCGTTGCGCTTCTGGCTGGCGTCAGTGCTCGCAGCTGTCTGCGTAGTACTCCTCGTGATCACCCTTTTCGTTCACGATTGGATCGAACGACTCACCGGACTGTCACCCGACGGTGGTGACGGCGCCTTGGAGTTCGCTCCGCCCTTTCTGCTGCTCGTCGTGCTCGGCGTTTCCGCGCAGACCGCCCGCCGCACCCACCGCGGTGCCTTCTGAGGGTAGATCGTTTCGCCTCGTTCGAGCATGGCGACATAGGCGGCTATCTTTGCTGCTCGTGTTTCGGCTCGTTTCACGTTGCCAATGCGGAAAAGGATCGCAAAGCGATTCTGGCTTGAGAGCTGCCCGAAAAACGCCTCCGCAACCGAGTTGGCGTCGAGGGCGGTCTGTAGGTCGTCGGGAACTTCTGCGTCCTTTTGTCTATATGCCGCATCCCATCGGCCGTCGGTACGGGCTTGATCCACTTGGGCTTGCCCCATGGGACGCATACGACCAGCAGCAGTAAGGCGCTCGATGTGTTCCTGATTGCGTTTCGACCAGACGCTGCGCCGCCGACGTGGGCCGAATACCTGCAGGTGGTAGTCGTCGTCGAGGGCACCGGCCTGGCCATCAATCCATCCGAAACAAAGGGCGGCGTCAAGCGCCTCGGCGTAGGTGATACCGGGCCGCAAGGACGCCTTCTTTCGCAACCGAAGCCGAACCCCGTCGTGATCCGGGTTGGCTGCCATGAACGCCTCCCACTCACCGGTTGAATCGACAGTGAGCATCGGCTTGTCGTTGACCGCGACCATGCGCCCAACCTAGGTCAGGTAGCGAGTCGTGGTAGCACCACTGCAGAACGCTGGCCTGCACGACTGACCGCATCGCCATCACTGACGACAATGACTCTGACGGGAGGCGCGGCCCTACAGCCTCGACGACGGATTCGTGGTCGAGATCGGTGGAGCAGTCGGTTCTATGAACCGACGCGCTCAAACCGCGCCGACTCAACAACGAAAGGCATCTCCTATGAACTTGCATCTCTCGCGGCCCTCGCCTCACCAGGGGCGAAAGCTTGTACGGCTTGCGCTTGTGTTTGCTATCTCCGCTTCGGTCTCGACCCACTCGGTTTCGGCGCATGCTGCGCCAGTCGCACCCATCGACCCGAAACGCATTTTTGCGCAGTCCGAACCGGCGACAGTTCTCATTCTGTCCGACTTCTCCGCCGATACGACCACGCCCGAGCCAACCCTCAACGAGGACGCTCTGAAGCAACAGCTGGTAACTGATGTGCTGCAGGGTCAACTCAACCCCGACGACGAGGCAGCGATCGTATTGCGAAGCCTCGATCTCATCATTGCTTCGCCCGAAACCTTCCTTATGGCCGGCCCGCTGCGCCAGGCCAAGGCCCAGTTCCAGGCCACAGGCTCCGGATTCATCATTGACGAGTCCGGCTACATTGTTACGAACGCCCATGTGGCGGCACCGCATGACGACGAGATAAAGCAGCAGCTGGCCGAGATTGGTTTGAAGAGCTTTATCGAGGAAGACGCACGTGGCCTCGCACAAGATCTGCAGGGTCAGATCTCTGAAACGACGTTCAATCAACTGGTTTCCGCTGAAGCTGATTGGCTCGCAGCGAGGCTCCAGATATCGAACCTGCAGAAGAGCGTTTCCGCAGTGCTGGGCGCGAACATCCCCGGTGTGAGCACGTCGGTGAACATCATTCCTGGCGTGGTCGTTGCCGCTGGCGATCCCATTCCAGGTCGCGATGTTGCCGTGCTAAAGGTGGAGCAAAAGAACCTACCGACCTTGAAAATGGGTGACGATGCTCCGTTACGGCCCGGCGACAAGCTGTTCGTGCTCGGCTACCCGGGCGCGGCCACGTTTCATCCTCTCATCTCGAAGGAGTCGATCACCGAGCCCAGTTTCACGAGCGGGCAAATGAGCGCCCGCAAGCAGTCGACGGGTGGCTTTGAAGTACTCCAGACCGACGCCGCCGTGACCCACGGCAACTCGGGCGGCCCGGTGTTCAACGACAAGGGCGAAGTTGTCGGCATCGCGACGTTCGGATCGATCTCGCAGGGTCAGACGGAGCTCGCCGGATTCAACTTCATCATGCCGGCCACCCTCATCAAGCAGTTCGTCGATCGGTCGGGAGCGCACCCGGCTGAGGGCATCTTCACCAAGCTGTACAACAAGGCGCTCGATGCCGAAACGGCCGGCGAAGCCAAGGTCGCCCTAGCGACGTTCACTGAGATCAATCAGCTGGCTCCGGGTCATCCTTACGTGCAGCAGCACATCGCTGCAGACCAAGGTCTCGTTTCGTCGGGCCAGGGTGGCGCCGAACCGACGACCGTGGCTCCGTCAACGTCTGCCGTTTCGGCGCCGATATCGAGCGCACCAACCAGTCAAGCGACATCGGTGCCGAAAAAGACGAGCAGCAGCAACAACACCGGACTCATCGCTGGAGGCGGCGCCGCCGTGGTGGCGCTGTTCGCCCTGATCGTAGCCCTCGCTATGAAGACGAGACGAAAGTCGGCACCGACTGCGATGCCAGCCATGGTCCTGACGACACCGGCCGCAATTGCGCCAGCGTCGGAACACGTGCCGATGGCCGCTCCGTCGGCGCCTCATTCGGCAACGTCGTCGTCGACCGCCAGCCGAGCGTTCTGCGGCAGCTGCGGCGTACCGCTCACAGGCAAGGCGTTCTGCGGATCGTGCGGTCAGGCCGCCTGAATCACTTGATCGGAGCACGACGGGTGGCTGAACAATCGACGGGAGTCGATCCGGCAGCAGATGGTGGTCGGCCTCGGGGCCGGCCACCGTCGCGTCAGACAAGAGCCGGATTGCGGTCGACGGGTACCTTCCCGGCGACGATGGCCCCGCGGCCCGGTGCCGAGTGGACCGTCAACGTCCCGCCGATTGAAGACATGCGTTCGGTCAGTGACCGCAGCCCCAAACCGGATCGGGTCTGGGCGGTATCGAATCCGCGACCGGTATCGGCGATCTCGAAAGACAACTGATCGGGCGTAGCAGCCAGGCTTACACGAACCGTCGCGTTCGAACCGCCATGCTTCAGGGTGTTTTGAATCGCTTCACGGCAGCAGTAGAGCACCGCGGTGGCGACGGGCTGCGGCAGGTTGCCAAGACCCTCAGCGACCACCTCGACTGGAACAGTGCTCAGTGCAGCGGCATTGCGAATTGCGTCGGCCAGATCGATACCGTTGAGCGCTGACGGAAAGGCTCCGCTGGCAAGCGCTACCAATTCGTCGCGCGCCTGCCGGGTTTGGTCGATCAACAACACCACTAGTGCGGTAGCGCGTTCCGTGTCGGCGATCGCCAACCGACTCAGCGCCCGAAGTTGCATCGACGTTGCGACGAAGTGCTGTTGCGCGCCGTCGTGCAGGTCACGTTCAAGCCGTTGCCGCTCACGGTCGGCCGAGTCAACCATCTTCCGCAACGAGCCAGCGAGGGCTGCAGCACGATCAATAAGCTCAGCGCGGCTCTCCTGCACAGATTTCGCGATGAGGGCGGCGACCGACGCGGTGGTCAATGGCACCATACTGATGGTCGTCCAACGCGGTATCAGCGATGCGGCCACGATGCCGTGGCGGTTCAGCCCCAAAACAGCGACGATGGCCAGAACGGCCACTTGAAACGCACCGATGAGATCGAGCGCCCGCTCACGCAGATACGGCAGCGCCAGAACGATCGGCAGCGCCGAGATCAATGCGAGCAGGGGGGCAAAGTCGGGTAGCAACGCCGTTACTGACACACCGGCGACACTGGTCTCGATGCAAATCAGTACAACCGCGACCTTGTGACGATCTTGTCGCAACGCTCGGCGCGCGAGCAGCAGACAGACCAGAACGAATGACAAGATCACTTCAACAAAGCCAACGGCACGCGCCGATGTGCTCATCCAGACGATCGCCACCGTGACTATTCCGGCGACGCAAAGCGCAATGTTGCTCGACACAAATCGCGACAGGGTTCGACGATCGTTGCGATCGACAGCAGCAGAATCGATGCCCTGGTCGGCTTCCGCCTCCACGGCCGGTGCGTAGTCGAGCGGAACATCGACCCACATCATGGCTGCACCGTCACTCAACCTTGAGCCAATCGATCCACCAACTGCGCCGATACGATCCTCGACGAGCTGCGACGGCCAGATTGCTGTTACCGCGGCCCTGTTCACATTCTCCACAACGAGGTGGACAGCATCGTGGTGCCGCTGAAGCGACACCCTGATGCCCGAAGGGCTGCTGGCCACAGCACGAACAACCTCCTCTACGACGGCGTACAACGCTGACTCGACCGCCAAAGCGAAGCGCTCGGACGTGACGTCGACGCGTTCCACCTGAGCGGACTGCGCGGCGAGGCCACGAATTGCTGTTGCCAAGCCGTACATCCGAAGGGCATCCGGGAAGATGCCGTGCGACAACGTTCGAAGCGCCGTGAGCGACTGCTGTGCCTCTTCTGCAGCAGAGTCAGCAATGGCTGCGGCCTCCTGTGGTCGTACGGTCATGGCGTTTGTGATGTCGTGCAGTCGGGATACGAGGTAGTCAAGTTCGGCGATGGCTCCGACATGCAATGCTCGTTCGATCTGTTGGCGCTCAACGTCGGTCGCGTCCTGCAAACTGTTTCCGAGGCCGTTTAGTTCGACCGTGCGACTGCGAAGCGCTGAAGAGGTCTCACGAGCGAAGCGGACCGCGAGGGCACCGGTGACCAACATGTGCCCGGCGACAGCCGTCACTTGCACCCAGCGCGGTGCTGCGTCGGCCAAGCCGATCCACGACTGCAGGCTCAGAAGAGCCAAGACCGCTGCCGCCAAAACCGCCACGACAAGGAAGCGACTCAGTCGCCGGCCAGCAAACGTGCAGAGCTGCAGGTCGGCGAACAAAGACATCATGATCACGGGCGCAAACTCAGGCAGGATTACTACCGAACCGAGCATGCCGAGGAGGTGGCTCAGGAAAAGCGCCGCTACAGCTGCTTGGTCGCGACCGTCAAGCGCGGCTCGGTGCGCCAACGCAATTCCCGCGACCACGACCCATCGCACTGACCAGAGCACAAACATCCATGGCGTACGAACCCACATGATCGCAACGAACAGCACAATGACCTGGCCGACAAGATCACCACGCAGGTTCAGCGCAATGATCGAAACAAGCCGCTGCATCGGCAGCCGTACAGCCGGTGCTGCCGGCGTTGTCAGCGTCGGCGTCGTCGAAACCACTCCCACAGTGTTTCAGAATAGAGTTCCTGTTTGGCGGTGAAGCTGATGTCGGGATGGCATGGCAGCGCTGGCAGTTGGCTGAGCGGCGCCGTCGAGCATGTCATGACCGCAAGGCCTGGATGCGCCGCCACGATCGCAGCCGCACCAGCCATGCCATCGACCTCGCCAAGATTCACGTCGATCAGCACGAGTTCGGGCGGATTGCCTTCTCGCTCCAAGCGCAGGCACGACGCGAGCGCCTCGTTGACCGAGTTCGCCTCACCGACCACATCGAGACGCGCGTCGATGGACAGCATTGTTCGCACGGCGGCACGAAAGCCAGCGTGGTCGTCGACCACAAGAACGTTCACCGGGCCTTCCTTCATGGTGTACCAGTCTGACTGCTCAACTCGCTCCCGCCAGTCGTGCTGCCACCACTCGTAACTTCACGCTGAACGGGCATCGACAGGTATTCTCGCGTGCCAGTGCCAGCGGGCCAACAAATGTGGGAAGCCAAACGTAGGACCCCAGCCCGCGGGCTGAGACGTTATAGTTGCTCAGTGGACCCGTGCCGGATCGTGATCGCCGACGACAGCATGCTGATCCGAGCGGGCATCGAGGCAATGCTCGAAACTGAGACAGCCATCTCGATCGTGGGACAGGCCGCATCGCTCGACGAGTTGCTTGAGCGTGTCGCAACCGAGGAACCCGACGTTGTCGTGACGGACGTGCGAATGCCGCCGGGCCATTTCGACGAAGGTATCGTGGCCGCAGGTCTCCTTCGGTCGAGCCATCCTGCGATGGGCGTCGTCGTTCTCTCGCAGTTTGCCGATGCGGCGTATCTCCAACGGCTCGTTGACGGCGGTAGTGGGAGGCGTGGCTATCTGCTCAAGGACCGGCTGGCCAGCCCAGGCGAGCTGGCCAGGGCTATCAATCTCGTACATCAGGGTGGCGCCTTCATCGACCCCACGGTCGTCGAACTGCTCGTTGACCAGCAATCGAAACGAGTGTCGTCGCCTCTGTCGTTCCTTACGTCGCGCGAGACCGAGATTCTGGCGGCGATCGCCAGCGGGAAGTCGAACGCAGCCATCGGTCAGACGTTGTTCGTCGGTCATCGCGCCGTAGAGAAGCACATCAACTCAATCTTCTCGAAGCTCGGACTGCACGACGATCCCGACGCGAACCGTCGGGTTGCAGCTGTGCTCCTGTTCCTTCAATCCACGAGGTAGCCCATGCCCCGGAGCCAGCATGTCTCCGTGGCCTCAACGGTGAGTGCAACTCGGGGACCGCTGTTCGTCGTGCTCCCCGTCGAATCAACTTCGAGCATCGACAATTCGAGAGCGACCATGACGTACTCGAAGACCGCGGGTGGCCGCTGAGCGATCACGTCGTTCTCGTATGCGGTCCGATATCCCGCCGCAACACGGCGAGCAACTGCCTCTTCAGGGGCAAGTAGCTACGAGAAGTCGAAGTCGAGGCCGAGCCGGGCTTTGCGTGCGCCGGCGAGGACGAGCGCAGCTGCGGCCGCGTCCTGGACTGCGACCCCGACGGACTTGTAGAGCGTCAATTGCTCCGCCGACGTGCGGCCAACCGCCGTGCCGTCGACCAGCTCACCAATCTCGACCAGATCGCCGGGATCGAATACACCCTCCTCGATCGGCACGCGCAGATCGTAGGAACCCGCCGGTGGCGGAGCGAGCACGGACGCCCGCGATTCGACCACGACCAGCACGTCGGCCACCGTGGCCGAATCGATCTCTCTTCCAGCGCTTTCGAACCCGACAGAGTTCACGTGCGTTCCCGGCGCAAGGTCTGCCCGCCCAATGACGGGCTGTGCGGAGCCGGTCGTCAGACACACGACATCCGCACCGGCGCACGCAGCCGCTGCGCTGGGGGCCACCACAATCCCGATGTCGAGGACACCGCGCAGCTCCACAGCAAGGGCCTCGGCGCGCGCCCGATTGCGACCGCATGGTGCGTCGGGAACGCGGTGCCGGCATTGCCCGGGTAGAGGCTGACGAGCGATCAAGCAACGATTTCGTCTGGGCCGAGGGCAGGATGAGCACCCGCCCACCGTAGGCCTTTGACCAGGAAAAATACAGAGGCGACGCCGGGAATCGAACCCGGGTTCAGGGCTTTGCAGGCCCTTGCCTAAACCACTCGGCCACGTCGCCATTACCAGCTCCCGAAGAAGTCGGTACGTCAGACTAGCTCAGCGGCTGCACGGTCGTCCGAATCGATTTAGCGAGGAACAGGAAGCACGCCACCCGACGGTGCGGTGCGCCGGGCGTTCGTCAGCAACACCAGACCGGCACCATCGACCAGCACATCGGTGTTCGGACAGTCGCCCCCATTCGGGAAGCTGGTGCGAACGGTGGCCGGGCGACGCACGACACCCGTGGCGGTCTTGGCTTCGAAGTCTGACCAGCGGGCCATCGATCGGGGATCTTTGCACCCGGCGAAAACTTCGGCCCACACGACAAATCCGTTCAGCCGACTACCTGCCGCCCGCAGGGTGCGCACATGCTCAACCCGACCACTGGACACGTTGGTCACATCGCCGCGCCAACCGTCGTAGGCCCGGCTGATACGGAAGCGATAGGGCGTGCTTTCCTGCCAGGGGAAATCTCGGGTGTTCGGATCATTCGGTGTGCTGGGAAGGGGCGATGTGGTGCCTTCAAGAATGGATGTCACGTCGGCCACGTTTGAATAGCCGCCCCAGTTCACCGCACGGTTGTTGGGATGGTTCGGGTTCCACTGCAGGCCAATGTGGGCGCTGCCGGTGGAATGTTCGCCCTCGAGAAAGCTCACCTGGAAGGCCCAGAAGTAGAGCCGGTCAACGGAGGGCGCCTGCAGGATTTCGAGCGTTGCCGACGCCTCTGTGAACGGTTCACCACTCTCCAGCTCCTGCCACCAGAGGTGAAAGGAGGACACGCCGTGGGTTGGTTCGCTCGGCTCTGCGGGCGCGCCTAATGGCTTGAGCAGCTTCGACAAAAAGCCTGACAAGGTGGATCCTCCTTCCTGCCCCCAACGAGGGATGATAGTCATCCTTCGGCACGGCGCTCCGAAAGGTAAGGGGTCTGCGTTCTCGCAGGACGCGCATCAGGTAACAACTGTTTGCGCCTGTGGCCCCAACCCGGCCTCCGCTGCTCGCCACATCGGCCGAACCGGCCCGATATCCTGAAGTCACACAATCAAGGGGATGTCCACGTGCCAGCGCCGAGCAATGCGCCGCTAACGCCAGACTTTTACAACTACGCGTGGTCGCCACTGGCGTCGGCCGAACTTACTGACGCAACCGTTACCCTTCGGTGGCCCGACGGGGTCACGTTGTCGTGCTACTCGCTCTGGCTCTTCGAAAACGTGGTCGGTGTCGGAGTCGAAACCGTAACGCGCGAAGGTATAATCGACCCGTCGGATCTTCCCTCTCCCGACGCACTTCGTGCGGCCAAGCCAGATGCCGAAGGCGCTCTCTGGCTGCAATGGGCGGACGGCACCACATCATCGGTTCACCCCGGCTGGTTACGCCACGTTGCCGATGGTGAGCACCGTCCCGAGCACGGCATTGGCCCGGTCGCCCGGTGGGACACCACCACGCTTCCCGAGCCTCCCACCATGGACGGCTCCGACGTACTCACCAACCCCGCCACGTTGCGGAGGTCGCTGCGTTTGATGACCCACTACGGCTTCGCTCGGCTGACCAACACAACCACCGACCTCGATTTCGCCGGTCATCTCACCCGTCTGATCGGCCCCATTCGCGATACCAATTTCGGCGATGTCTGGGATGTGAAAGCGAAGCTCAACGCCGACAGCACCGCGTACACCGGCTTGAATCTGGGCCAGCACAGCGACCTGCCGACCCGCGAAACTCCACCCGGTTTTCAGTTCCTGCACTGTGTGGAAAACACGTGCGTGGGCGGCTGGTCCCGTATGACCGACGGCCTCAGTGTCGTCCATGAGCTACAGACGAACTTCCCGGAAGATTACGAAGCACTGACCACGCTGCGATGGGTCTTCTTCAACCGGTCGAAGGACGCTGACCATCGCTGGTCGGGTCCGATGATCGACCACGGGGCCCCGGGCCAGCCGCTCACGTTGCGGGCCTTCTATCCAGTGCGGGGCTTCCCCGATATGCCTGTCAACGATGTGCCGCGGGCTTATGCAGCGATGCGCCGCTTCTCCCAGATTGCGCATGATCCGCGCTTTCAGCTGCGCTATCCGTTTACACCGGGTGACATCGTTGGGTTCGACAACCGCCGGATGCTGCACGGCCGGGACGCCTTCGATCCTGGTGCCGGCACGCGGCATTTGCGTGGCACCTACATCGACCACGACGATCTCTATTCGCGCCTTCGCATTCTCAATCGGCAGTTCGAACAGGAGCACCTCACATGAGTTCGGTTTTTATCACCTGCGCCGTCACCGGTAGCGGCGACACCGCCGGCAAATCCGACAAGGTTCCGGTCACGCCCGAGCAGATCGCCAACGACTGCATCGCCGCCGCCAAAGCAGGCGCGGCCATCGTGCACATCCACGTTCGCGACCCGTTGACCGGAGGACCGGCGCGTGAGGTCGGGCTGTACGCCGAGGTGGTAGAGCGTATTCGCGCGTCATCGACCGATGTGATTATCAACCTCACCGCCGGTATGGGTGGAGACCTGACCATTGGTTCCACCGAGCAGCCGCTACCACTCAGCGATGTCGGCACCGATATGGCCGGCGCCACCGAACGACTTGATCATGTGCGCCAGCTTCTTCCGGAGATCTGCACACTCGACTGCGGCTCTATGAACTTCGGTCACGGCGATTATGTGATGACCAACGCCACGTCCATTCTGCATGAGATGGCTCGCCAAATTCAGGAGCTCGGCGTGCGGCCCGAGATTGAAGTGTTCGACACCGGCCATCTGTGGCAGGCCAAGAGCCTGGTCGATGCCGGCCTGATCGACGACCCAGTCATGGTGCAAATGTGCATGGGCATTCCGTGGGGCGCCCCGCCTGACATGAACACGTTCATGGCCATGGTGAACAACGTGCCCGAGGGTTGGGTGTTCAGCGCATTCTCTATCGGCCGTATGCAACTCCCCTACGTGGCGCTGGCTGCCGTTGCCGGCGGCAATATACGCGTGGGGCTCGAGGACAACCTGTATCTCGACCGCGGTCAGCTCGCCTCCAACGCCGACCTTGTCTCAAGGGCGGTCACCATTGCCGAAGGCATGAACTACTCGATCATGGGCCCGGATGAGACCCGCGCCAAACTCAAGCTGACCAAGCATGGCTGAAGGTCTACCCGCGTCCGCCGCCGTAATCGGCTGCGGTGTTATCGGCAGCGGCTGGGCGTCTCGCCTGCGGCTGTTAGGCATTCCGATCAAGGCCTACGACCCC
>JAYTKG010000125.1:0-2862 GCA_043730435.1 Acidimicrobiia bacterium
CGTCGCCGCTCTCCCAACTGGTCTCGGTGAGTTCGAGTGCCCACCACGTGTCGTTCGTGTCTCGAAGGCGTAGGGCCAAATCCCGGTCGGCCGCGGAGAGTCGGGCGGCCACTTCGGGCACGCTGCCCTGCGGGAGTCGACGGCCTGATATTGAGCCGTGGAGTTGCGGAAGACCGATCGACGCACCGTCACCCCCGAATACTGATCTGGTCGGCTGAATCGAGGGATCGCCAATCGTCGAGATGATCAGAGCCGTTTCGCCCCTGCGCGCCGCTGACTCCTGGAAGCGATCGAACTCCTCTGCGCCCTCGTCTCGCGACCAACCTGGCTGCAAGGCGGCGAAGCACGCCGTCGATTCACTGCCGACGTACTTGGGCACCACATTGAACGAGCCCCAGTCGATCGACTCGCGTGCGAGCGTCGGTCGAGTCCAAGTTCGCCCCCATCGGGCGGCTTCTGCAACCAGCCGATGTTCCTCACCGTAAGCCTCGATCTGCGCCCAATGTGCCGGCGGCAACACGCCGACCGCTACCTCGAGGGGAAGGCGCCCGGATCGATCAACCATGCCGACAGTGTGGCGGAGACTGACTGGCTGCGGAACCTGTATCTCTGCGACGAGGAGACCTCCGCTCACCGGTGCGTCGGAATGGCTCTTGGGGTCGGCCCTACCCGCCGGACAGGAGAGCGAGGCAGCTCCCGTTGGCTCAGGCTGGGGCTGGCAACCAGCCAGCGACAAGGTTGCCCCCGACTCCCGCCCCCACTACCAATACTGCTGAGATGACTCTGCGGATTAGGGTTGTGAGCGTGTTCGTTCGTGGCATACCAACCTCCCTTCGGTTCGAGGCGAGTGCCTCACCGGCCAACTGACAAATGACAGAGGCGGAAGCCAGAGCAACCATGGCGCCCGGAATCGAACCGGGGATCCAGCCCATCAGCCTCAGCCAACGGACAGAGACATCCTACCGCGGCACACGATTGCGTGCCCCCAAACGCCGGTTCGCAGCCGTTGTTATGCGCTCTCCGGAGGCGCTAGCCAGATGGCGCCGAGCGGCAGTTCGGCGTCGTGGCTTACGGGCTGACGGGCATGCGCGTCTACCGTGTCCATGATGCAGTTACGACTGATCCGCAACGCCACGCTGCGGCTCGACTACGCAGGTGTGAGCCTATTGATCGATCCAATGCTCGGTGTGGTCGGATCGGTTCGAGCGCTTGGCGGAGTGGCAGTCCGCAATCCCATCGTTGAACTGCCGTGCCCGGTGACCGAGGTGCTCGATGGCATTGATGGCGTGATCGTGTCGCATGTGCATCCCGACCACTTCGATGACGCCGCGTTCGGGCTGCTTCGGCGCAACCTACCGATCCTGTGCCAGTCGGCCGACGTCAGCACACTGAACGACGCGGGGTTCACCGATGTCGTGCCAATCGTCGACTCGATCACGTGGAAGGGGCTGCGGCTCACGGCGACCCCCGGCACGCATGGGACAGGCGCAGTCGCCGAGAAGATGGGCGAGGTGACAGGTTTCGTGCTTCAGGCAGAGGGCGAGCCGACTGTCTACTTCGCAGGTGACACGGTGCTGTACCCGCCCGTCTTGAAGGTGATCGACACCACGAAACCAGATGTCATCGTCGTGCACTCCGGCGGTGCTGCGATCGGCGACACGCTGATCATCATGGACCCCGCTGACACGGTGCAAGTGGCTCTCCGCGCACCCGATGCGATAATCGTCGCGGTCCACTTCGAAGCAGTCGCGCTCTGCCCCGCAACTCGCGCCGAGATGCGAGCCGCCGCCGACGACGCCGACATTCCCGCGGCCAGATTGCTCATCCCCAACGACGGCGAAACCATCACGATCGATCGCTCGACCGCGACCCTCGGTACCTAGGCGTACGAGAGCGGCGAGCGCTCCGAATGCCCCGCGCTGGGCGCACAACGCAAGCCGCCGACGCGCTCAGAGCACCTGATCTGAGCGCGTCCCCTACCGCCGGCAGTGAGCGTCGTTATGCGCTCGTGGCAAAGCTGACCGAGACAGCGCCGAGCGCCGAGCAGTTCTGGCGCGACAGCAGCCGTCAGTCGATCTGCGTGAGCGCACAGAGGGGCGAATTGTTTGTGCGCTCACACAGAACCGCCGGCTCACTCGCTAGCGCCGATTGCCCGGTCCGGCGCGCCGGCGCAAGTGCGAATCAGAGCGCAGAACCGCGGATCCACGGGTGATCGGCGAAAGCGCGCGAGATCGGCAGTTGTGGGTGGCGCAGTTCAATGGCAACGTCTGCACCGTCAGCGATTTCGCTGGCTTGCTCAGGGGTGAGGCTGAACCACCACTCGTCATCGGCGGCGAACCACGAAAATAAGAACGATCGCTCCTCGGCGTCGAAGCCGCCGCACAAGTGCTCCGTCTGGAACTCGTCGTCGCTTTCACTCGCAGCCCACTCATCAGTCGTCCGAGCGTCGTTGACGATCGATCGGCACACGATTCGAAGCTCATCTGTTATCTGCAGCCGCGGCATCACATCAAGATTGCCAGAGGTAGCGCCGATCGGCGCAGTTCTGAGCGGGTGTGACGATGCTGGCTCGTATCAAGGTAAGTTGACGTCGTGGATCCGGTGATCATCGCCAGCGCACGCAAGCACGGCGTTCACGACGACGACATCCTCCACGCATACCGCCACCCCACTCGAGTCCTCGAGCTTGACAACCTGGTCATGCTCATCGGGCCGAGTCGGACCGGTCAGTTCCTCGAGATCGGCGTGAGTTACGCCGAGGGAATCGACTTCATCGTTCACGCCATGCCCGCCAGGGCCAAATTCATCAGGTGACCACCATGCCCCGATCGATCCAAGACAGCCTCGACCACGCCGAGGAGC
>JAYTKG010000126.1:0-3625 GCA_043730435.1 Acidimicrobiia bacterium
CGCGGTGAAGAATTCGATGTCGTTCGCCAGGATTTTGTCGAGCAAATCGTGCAGTTCCGCCGCCGTTTCCATAGATCAAACTCTACCAAATACGAACACATATTCCCACTGATTGTTCGTCAAGAAAGTGTCACGTACCAGGACTTATGTAGCACAGTGGGTGGCACAGACGACCGACAGATTGATGGTTGTCGATGGCCGGCTTTGAGGGCTATTGCTCGCCTCTCATCAGGTGAACCAGATACGGTTTCGGGCATGGAAACGCGTGATGAAGCTCGACCGCATCGTGCACTACGGATTCCCCGACCTGCTGCGACGCACGCTGCTCTGGATGGCGCAACAAGTGGTGCATGAAACCGAACATCACCTCGCCGATATCACCGAGAATCTGGGAGCGGGCTGATGGCTGAGCTGAAGGCGAATCAGGCCAACTGGAACGACCGGGTGGCGGTCCACCTTGGCCCGAATGGTTACGACGTTGCTGGTCTCAGCGCTGACCTAACTCGACTGTCCGGAACGGTGAGCATTGACGCGCCTCGCCTCGGATCGCTTTCGGGACTACGAGTTGCGCACCTGCAGTGTCACATCGGAACGGACACGTTGTCTCTCACGCGACTCGGGGCAACATGTGTCGGTCTTGACTTCTCGCCCGATGCGATCGTGGTGGCAAGAGAGTTGGCCGAAGAAACGAATGCGCCGATGACCTTTGTGGAAAGCCCGGTCTACGACGCGTGCGAAGTCATGGGTCAGGGCCAGTTCGATCTAGTTTACACCACATGTGGCGTCATCAACTGGCTACCCGAGATCGGTCGCTGGGCCGCTGTGGTGTCGGAACTGTTGAAGCCAGGCGGTCGCGTCTATCTCCGTGACACACACCCCATTCTTTACGCCCTGGATGAGAATCGAAGCCGGCCTCACCATCACCGAGGTGGCCGACGAAAACATCCTGGAATGGGAATTCTACGAAGGGCAACCCGAGGTGGCCCCGGGACAATAGGGCCTCCCGCCGGAACTGGCACTGCGCATCCCTCTCATGCTCAGGGTACAGGCGACCAAGAACTGACCCGCCCCGTTACATTGGGGTGGTGGACAAGCGCACCGGGGACACCGTCGAACTGCTGCAGACCTGCATTCGAAACGCGTGCGTGAATGACGGTCGTGCCGAGTCGGGCGAGGAGATCCGATCGAGCGATGTGATCGAGCAGTACCTGGGTGGTGTTGGTCTCGACCTGCAGCGCGTCGAACCGGCACCTGGCCGCCGCTCGCTGGTGGCGCGGCTTGAGGGCACTGATCCCACGGCTCCCACGCTGTGCTTGCTCGGACATACCGACGTCGTGCCCGTGAACCCGGCCGGCTGGCAGCGTGATCCTTTCGGCGGCGAATTGGTCGACGGCGAGGTGTGGGGGAGAGGTGCGCTCGACATGCTCAACCTCACCTGCTCGATGGCCGTGGCCATGCGCGAACTCGCTGTCACCGGCAAGCGTCCGCGCGGCACCATCGTGTACGTCGCCGTCGCCGATGAGGAGGCCGGGGCTACCTACGGGGCGAAGCATCTCATCGACCACGAAGCCGATCTGGTGAAGGCCGACTACGTGATCACCGAGTCGGGCGGCCTGTCGCTCGACGGCAGTCAGGGCCACCGTCTCACCATCACTGTTGGCGAAAAGGGCATCGGCTGGCGTCGTCTCGTCATTGGAGGCACACCCGGCCACGGCTCGATGCCCTACGGCAGTGACAACGCGCTCATGACCGCAGCAAGAGTGATCGAGCGTGTCGGCAGTTATCGGCCGATGGCAACCGTCAGTGAGGTGTTCAAGTCGTACACCGCGGCGCTCGATCTTCCCGCCGAGACGATTGCCAAGCTGCACTGGCCCGATCAGATCGTCGAGGGACTCGGCGAGATCGATGACCCGGGCATCGCCAAGTTCGTGCACGCCTGCTCGCACACGACGTTCTCCCCAAACGTCGTCAGTGGCGGACAGAAGACGAACGTTATCCCCGACGAGGTCGCGGTTGAGGTGGACATTCGCACCCTGCCCGGAGTCACGCCCGACATGGTCGACGCCATGCTGCGTGAAGCCATCGGCCCCGACCTCATCGGCCGAGTGAAGATCGAAACCATCCGCGATCTCGACGCGTCCGCATCGCCCACCGACACCCCCCTGTACGACGCGCTGCAGAAAGTGGCTCGGGGCTTTTACCCCGAAGCCAGCCTCGTCCCGCGCATGACGGCGGGCGGCACCGATGCAACGTTCTTCCGCTCTGCGGGTTCGGTCGCCTACGGCTTCGGACTCTTCAGCCGCCAGGTCAGCCCGGGCGATTTCGCCCAACGCTTCCACGGCAACAACGAGCGCATTGACGTCGAATCCCTCCGCCTCACCACCGAGGCTTGGCTCGCCCTCGCCGATCTTTGGTAGCTGGCTTCAGTACGTACGGTCGCCGCGACCATCTTCGTCCTCGTCGGGGATGACGAGATCCCAGCGGTCGAGGCAGTCCTCGCAGCGGTAGGCCACGATGTCACCCGGTTGCCAGCCTTCTTCCGGGGCGAAACTGATGAGGTGGCAGCGGCTGCCGCAGTCAACACAGATGATGGTTGCTTCGACGTCCATGGCTGCACCTTAGAGTGCAACCCATGCGTGTCGTAGCCGGTGAAGCAAAAGGACGTCGTCTGGAAGCCCCGGACGGTGCCGACACACGCCCGACGTCCGATCGAGTACGGGAGGCAATCTTCAATTCCCTTGCCAGCATGGACGTGCTCGATGACGCAAAGGTGCTTGACCTGTTTGCCGGAAGTGGTGCGCTCGGCATCGAAGCGCTGAGTCGTTACGCAGTGCACTGCACCTTTGTGGAACGCGCCCGGCCCGCGCTGGACGCCATTCGCGCCAACCTGGATGTCACTGGTTTGTCGGAGCGCGCTGATGTGGTAGTTGCCGATGCAATGACTTTCGTCGCGCAAGGAAAGGCGGCAGCCTTTGACCTTGTGCTTGCCGATCCGCCGTACGACTTCACGCAATGGGAAGAGCTGTTGAACGGAATTACGACCGCCCTGATCGTGGCGGAATCAAACCGCCCCGTCACACCACCGGACGGCTGGCAAGTCGTGAAGGAGAAGCGCTACGGAAAGACCTGGGTCACATTCCTGGAACGGCCGTAACGCGATTCTCGAACGCAGCGACGTAACATTGGCTCGTGCCGCTATCGCTGTTCCCGGGCAGCTTTGATCCGTTCCACTTGGGCCACCTCGACGTGGTCGAGCAGGCGCATGCCCTTTTTGGCCCTGTCTTCGTGTGCATCATGGGAAACCCGCAGAAACCGGGCTCGCTGTTCACCTTCGACCAGCGTGTTGCCATGATCGAAGAGTCGGTGTCCCACCTGCCCCACGTCAGCGTTACCACCCGCCAGGGCCTCGTCGTTGACGCTGCGATGGACCTCAAGGTCGATTTCATCGTCAAGGGCTTGCGCACCGTTGCCGACTTTGAATATGAAACAACCATGGCCCACACGAACCGGGCGGTCGCCGGTGTTGCTAGCGTCTTCGTCCCGTGCGACCCCGCCCGAGGGTTCGTTGCTTCATCCTTCATCCGTGACATCGCCCGCCTTGGTGGCGATGTCTCAGCCCTGGTGC
>JAYTKG010000127.1:0-5797 GCA_043730435.1 Acidimicrobiia bacterium
CGACCGTGGAGAACGACACTGTTTCGGCATGGATTTCGTCCAGCAATCCGTGTAGCCGAGCAAGGCGTTCCATAGGACTCATTGTACCAGTTTGGAACAAGTGTTCGCCACTACTTATTCGTCAAGAAAAATACCACTGAACAGGAATTATATGCCACCCGGGGTCACCGTCCGGGACAGGTCAAGCCACAGCGTCAGTCGTCATCATGTCAACCTGTTCGTCCACTGGTCCAGGTTGATGGCTCGTCGATCAGGAGATCGGCGAGCGTCGCTGCAATCGGGCGATACCAACGGGCCCGGCAAGGCGGTCGACTGAGCTCCGAGAGGCTCCGGGCGATGACTACTCGAATGATTCGGGCTTCAAAGACGAGTCGCCAGTCGTCGTTGATCGATAACTCCGAAGTGTGGGTCGGATAGCTCGCATCGGCAGCGCATGAAGGTCGTCTGCCGGGTCGCCGTAAACCACAATCGCCCCAGTCGATGAGATGGACGTCACCCCCTCGATCGAGCATCACATTGTCGGGCTTGATGTCGTTGTGTATCAGAACTTCGAAACGGACGGCGTTGGCATGCGCTCGTAGTCTGAAAGTGGTCGTGGCGGCAGGGTCATGCGGGTCAGGCTGGCGGGCCGTAGTCGCGCTCGACTCGTGCGACGCGGACGCGGTAGTCGGAGTACCAGCGCTCTTGACCGGTTCGCTGCGCGAACAGGTGCTCGCCGATCTGTTTCCAGGCTCGGGCGGAAGCGTCGTCGGCCCAGTAGCTGACCGTTATGCCAAGGCCATCGCGGGCGGACTCGACGCCGAGATAGCCCGGCTGCTGCGAAGCAAGTTCTCCCATCCGTTCGGCCATGGCGCCGTAGCCGTAGTCGCCACCAGTACGGAGCGACGTAAAGATCACCGCGGTGTACGGAGGTTCGGGAGTGTTGGCAATCACGGGTGGATTCTTTCACCGGCCCGGCGTCTCTGCTTCCCCGCTGATTTCACATGGGTGAAATCAGCGGGGAAACCGACGACTGAAGCCCTTCGCGGCTAACGGGTGGTGGGCATCCAGGCGGGGCGGGACCTCTCGAAAGCGGTGATGGCGTCTGCGTGGGTGAGGGTGATGCCGACGTCGTCGAGGCCGTTGAGGAAGCGGTGTTGCACCGAGGGGTCCATGGGGAACTTCTCGGTGATACCCAGAGCGGGTACTTCCACTTGCAACTTCTCTACATCGACGGTCACGTCCAACGTCGGGTCGACTTCAATGGCGGCGAGCAATAGCGTGACCACAGCTTCGGGAAGCACGACGGGTACCAGGCCGTTCTTGGTGCAGTTGTTGCTGAAGATGTCGCTGAAACGGGGAGCGATGACGGCGTTGAAGCCGTAGTCCATGATGGCCCACACTGCGTGCTCACGGGATGAACCGGTGCCGAAGTTGTTACCCGCAACCATCACCGACGCGCCGACGAAACGCTCATCGTTGAGCACGAAGTTGCGATCGTCTCGCCATGTTGCGAACAGGCCGGCGCCGAAGCCGGTGCGCTCGACGCGCTTGAGCCATTCGGCGGGAATGATCTGGTCGGTATCGACGTCGGAGCGGTTGAGCGGCAGCGCCGTGCCGTTGATGACGCGGACTTCTTTCATGACAGATCCTCCGGTGATGCGAAATGGCCGGCTACCGCGGTGGCTGCGGCAATGGCGGGGGAGACGAGGTGGGTACGACCGCCGCGACCTTGGCGGCCTTCGAAGTTGCGGTTACTGGTGGAGGCCGAGCGCTCACCGACTTTGAGCTTGTCGGGGTTCATGGCCAGGCACATTGAGCAGCCCGGCTCACGCCAATCGGCGCCGGCGTTACGGAACACTTCATCGAGACCTTCGGCGATGGCCTGGGCCTTCACCTGATGGCTGCCCGGCACGATCATGACGCGGGGCACCGTGACCGTACGGCCCTTCATCACCGCGGCGGCTGCACGCAGGTCCTCGATGCGGCTGTTGGTGCAAGATCCAATAAACACGGTATCGACCGGAATGGATCGGATTGGCGTTCCGGCCGTGAGCCCCATGTACTCCAACGCTCGTTCTGCCGCGTTGCGCTCGCCCGGATTCTCGAATGACAATGGGTCGGGGATGACGTCGTCGATCGACAGAACCTGGCCAGGGTTGGTGCCCCAGGAGACTTGCGGCCGCAACTGCGTGGCATCGATCGTGAGGGTGGCGTCGTAGACCGCACCATCGTCGGTGGCCAGTGATCGCCAGTCGGCCACAGCTTCGTCCCAAACCGAACCCGAGGGAGCGTGCTGGCGGCCCTTCAAGTAAGCGAACGTGGTCTCGTCAGGCGCAATCAGTCCGGCCTTCGCCCCCGCCTCGATCGACATGTTGCACACCGTCATGCGCCCTTCCATCGACAGCGCACGAATTGCCGCGCCGCGGTACTCGATGACGTAGCCGATGCCGCCGCCGGTGCCGAGCTTGCCAATGATCGCCAGAATGATGTCCTTCGCCGTGACGTCGGCGGGGGCGTCACCTTCGACGTTCACCGCCATCCACTTGGGCCGCACTTGGGGCAGCGTCTGGGTAGCGAGCACGTGCTCGACCTCGCTAGTGCCGATGCCGAATGCCAAGGCTCCGAACGCGCCGTGCGTTGCCGTGTGGCTGTCACCGCACACCACCGTCATGCCAGGAAGGGTGAGCCCCTGCTCCGGCCCGATCACATGCACGATGCCTTGGCCAGGTGTACCCATGGCGTGGTTGATCACGCCGAACTCGGCCGTGTTGGCCCGTAACGTGTCGACCTGCTTGGCCGAGATCGGGTCGGCAATCGGCTGATCGATGTCGGCGGTCGGCACGTTGTGATCTTCGGTAGCGACCGTCAGTTCCGGGCGGCGGACCTTACGGTTCGAAATGCGCAACCCGTCGAATGCTTGCGGGCTGGTGACCTCATGCACGAGGTGCAGATCGATGTAGAGCAGGTCGGATTCGCCTGGCGCGCTATGAACGATGTGGCGTTCCCAAACCTTCTGGGGGAGTGTTTTTGGCTGTGACATCTTGCTGTCTCACATTCTGGGACGTTAGTCTCGCTGCGTGGAATCAAGTGTAAGCGGTGTCGGCGTCCTGGACAAAGCGATGATCGTGCTCGACGCGATCACCGTCGAACCCCTCGGTCTGGCGGCCCTTTGCGAGGCTACCGATCTGCCGCGGGCCACTGCCTATCGACTCGCCGTGGCGCTTGAAACCCACGGCCTGGTTCGCCGACTCGATGACGGTCGATTCACCCTCGGACTTCGTCTGATCGGCCTGGGTCGGGCGGCCACCGCCAGCTTTCCGTTGGCGACGCTTGCTCGCCCGATTCTCGAGCGCCTGCGGGATGACACGGGCGAAAGCGTGCAGCTCTACGTGGTGGAGGGTGATGCCAGGCGCTGTGTGATCTCGCTGCAGTCGCCGCATGGATTGCGCTGGATTGTGCCCGAAGGCGTCTTGTTGCCCATGGAACGTGGTTCGGCCGGTCGGGCGTTGGCCGGCCAGGTGACAAAAGCCGGGTGGTCGGAAAGTGTTGAAGAACGCGAGCGCGGAGTGTGCTCCGTGTCGGCACCGATAATCGATCATTCGGACGAGCACGGAGAGCGGACTGTTGCGGCAGTGAGCGTCAGCGGGCCTGTGGAACGGCTGAGTAGAACGCCGGGTCGAAACGTGGGGAAAGCAGTCGTTTCGGCCGCCCTGGAGCTTCGACGAGAGATCGAGCGTGCCATCAGGGCGAGCTGAACACGGAGCGTTGTGCGCAAATGTCAAGTGCCGCTCGACTACAAAGATCGGCACACATCACCGGTTTGGCCCGACGCGGATAGCGTGCACCCCCGGATGCAGCCCGTGGGGCCAACGGAAGGCGTGTTGTGAAGATCGTTTGTCTTGACCTAGAGGGCGTGATGGTGCCCGAGATTTGGATCGCCTTCGCCGACCGTGTCGGCATCCCCGAGCTACGTCGCACCACTCGAGACGAGCCCGACTACGACAAGCTCATGCGTTACCGGCTCGACCTGTTACGTGAGCACAACCTCGGGTTGAACGACATCCAAGAGGTCATCTCCGGGCTCGACCCGATGCCGGGAGCCAAAGAGTTCCTGGACGATTTGCGCGAGAGCTATCAGGTGATCATCCTGTCGGACACGTTCTACGAATTCGGCGTTCCGTTCATGCGCAAGCTCGGACTGCCGACGTTGTTCTGCCACCGCCTTGAGGCCGATGCCGATGGCATGTTGGTCAACTATCACCTCCGTATGCCCGACCAAAAGCGCGCCGCGGTCAACGCGTTCAGGGCGCTCAACTTCGCGGTGATCGCGGCAGGGGACAGCTACAACGACACGGCAATGCTGGGTGCCGCCGACGCCGGCATCCTCATGCACCCGCCCGACAATGTTGTTCGAGAGTTCCCGCAGTATCCGATTGCCCGTGACTATGTTGCTCTTCGAGATCTCATCGACCAGGCCGCCGCCCGTATCAACTGCGGAACAGTAGGCTGACTGCGGCCGGTTCGTTGTGCCGCAGACCTTTCTGCAGGTCACCTGAGCAAACGCTCCATGTATCCTTTACCTCACCTCTTGCCTGTTAAGGCCGACTCTTGAAGTCACAAGCTCCACGTAAAGTGACCCATTGCAGGCTCAAGGCTCCGGTAGCCGTACCCGATAGAGAGTGAAACATCGGAGTACGAGTCGTGGACGCAGACAACATGGTGAGCAATCAGTGGCGCTCTCGACGGTTCGCGTCGCTCACCGTGCGCATGCTCATCTTGTTGGTACCCATTCTGGTTGCGGTGATTTCATCGATGCTGCTCGGAAGGTTTTTGCCGAAAGCATCCGGCTTCCTGACGTGGATTCGAATCCTGACCATCATCGTTGGCTCGTCGGTATCAATGATCAAGGCGACGGCACTGATGCAACGGTTCCTGCCGCTGGCTGTCCTCTTCAAAGCCAGCCTGGTGTTTCCCGACGTTGCGCCCTCTCGCTTCAATGTTGCGCTGCGTCGCCGACCAAGCGACTCTGGCACCAGCGGGGCCATAGCGCCCGAGTCGCCAAGCGCTGTCACCGCAGAACTGGCCGATCTCTTGCGGCGCCTGAGCCGTCATCATCGCCTCACCCGTGGCCATTCCGAGCGGGTACCGGCGTACGCGGAGCTGATTGCCGAAGAGATGAAACTGCCCGAGTCGGACCGCATCCAGATGCGCTGGGCAGCGTTGCTGCACGACATCGGCAAACTCACCGTCCCCGTCGACGTGCTGGACCTTCCCGGTAGACCCAATGCCGAGCAGTGGAGATTCATTGCCGATCACCCGAGTCAGGGCAAGGTACTCGCTCAACCGGTGGCGTCTTGGCTTGGTGCATGGGCACCAGGCATCTGGGAACATCACGAGAAGTTTGATGGCACCGGATATCCGCACAAGCTCGCCGGCCACGAGATCTCGCTTGCCGGTCGCATCGTGGCTCTTGCCGATGCGTTTGAGACGATGACGGCTACACGCTCGTACAAGAAGTCGATGACGATTGAAGCGGCGCGCGTCGAGGTGGTGGCGTGCGCAGGACAACATTTTGACCCCGATGTGGTGCGCAGTTTCATCAAGGTTGGTATCGACCCGCTGAAGGGCGTTGTCGGCATGGCGGCGCTGTTTCAGGTGCCGTTGCTCATTCTCGATCAACTGGGTGGTGTCGGAAAGCTCCTGGCCCGTACCGGGAGTGCTGGCGCCGTTGCCAGCGTGGCAGTGGTGGCAGGGGTGGCAGGCAATGTCAGTGCACAAACCAATGCACCCCCCGTGGTCGTTACGGTGCCGGTGA
>JAYTKG010000128.1:0-4545 GCA_043730435.1 Acidimicrobiia bacterium
CCAGTTCGTAGCCGTTGATGAAGTTGGTGGTGTCGATAGCGGTGTCGGTCATGCCATGCTCGCTTCCAGGACGGCGGCGGTACGGAACATCTCGGATTCACCGAGCGCGGGGGCCAGGATCTGCACGCCGACCGGCAGGCCATCGGCGCCGGTTCCGAACGGCACGCTCATGCCCGGGTGACCACAGAGGTTCGATGGGATCGTGTAGAGGTCGCAGAGATACATGGCCAGCGGGTCAGCGGTCTTCGAGCCGAACGGGAAGGCCACGCTGGGCGATGCAGGCGTGAGCAGCACGTCGGCCTTCTGGTAGGCCTTGGCAAAGTCGTCGGCCATCAACCGGCGCACCTTCAAGGCCTTGCCGTAGTAGGCGTCGTAGTACCCGGCCGACAGGGCGTAGGTGCCAAGCATGATGCGACGCTTGACCTCGGCACCAAAACCGGCAGAGCGGGTAGAGGCATTCATTTGGGCGGTGTCGACATCATCGACCCGAAGCCCGTAGCGCACGCCGTCGTACCTCGCCAGGTTGCTGCTGGCCTCGGCGGGAGCGATGAGGTAATACGACGTGAGCGCGAATGAGAACGACGGTATCTCTACATCGACTAACACGGCGCCTTCCTTCTCAAGGGCGAGGAAGGCGGCATCGATGCGGGCGACCACGTCGGGGTCGGCACCGTCGGGCAGGTTGGTGATGCGACCGACGCGCAGGCCCTGCACGCCCTGACCGAGCGCCGCGGTCATCGGTGGCATGGCTGACGGCAGCGACGTGGAGTCACGATGATCGTGGCCGCCCATTACTTCGAGCAGCAGCGCCGAGTCGTGCACGGTGGTGGTGAACGGGCCGATCTGATCGAGCGACGAAGCGAACGCGATGAGGCCGTACCGGGACACCAGTCCATAGGTTGGCTTTACGCCGACCACGCCGCACAACGATGCCGGCTGACGGATAGAACCACCCGTGTCGGAACCGATGCTGACAGGAGCGAAGCCAGCGGCGACAGCGGCGGCCGAACCGCCCGAGGAACCACCCGGCACTCGGCTGAGGTCGTGCGGATTGCGGGTGGGGCCGAAGGCGGAGTTCTCGGTGGAAGACCCCATGGCGAACTCGTCGAGGTTGGTTTTGCCGATCGGGATTGCTCCGGCGGCAACAAGGCGTTCGACCGCGGTGGCGGTGTACGGCGGCTTCCAACCTTCGAGGATTTTGGACGAGCACGTGGTGGGGATACCTCGCGTGCACATGTTGTCTTTCACGGCCAGCGGTACGCCAGCGAGCGGGCCGACCTGCTGCCCCGCTGCGACGCGGGCATCAATGTCGGCCGCGGCGGAGCGGGCCTGGTCGGCGAGCACCAGGTTGAACGCATGCACGTCGCCCTCACGTGCCGTGATGGCGGCAAGGTGTTCATCCATCACGCTGACGGCGGTGCGGGAGCCGGACTGGACGGCGGCGGCGATTTCTACAGCGTTCACGGTGCCTCTCCCAGGATTGGCGGAACGCGGAAGCGGCCCTGATCGGCGGCGGGCGCGGCGGCCAGCACTTCATCTCGATCAAGACACGCGCCGATCGCGTCTTCGCGCAGCACGTTGACCAGCGGTATGGGGTGAACCATTGGTTCGACGCCGTCAAGGTCGAGCTTTTCGATATCGCTGAAATGGCCGAGCATGCCGGCGAGTTGAGTGGTGTACAACCCGACTTCATCGGGAGTGAGATTGAGCCGAGCGAGCTTGGCGACGTAGATCACGTCGTCGGCGGTAAGGAGTTCTGACACGGTCGATGATCTTACTGGTAGCCGCCTCGTGGAGCCCGGCCGATAAGGTGCCGTGCCACATGACCACCGCTTTAGTCGTCGGAAAATTTCTCCCGCCTCATGTCGGTCATGCGCTCCTGATCGACCATGCCCTCACGCTGGCCGACGCCGTGCACGTGTTCGTGAACGACCGACCCGCCTACGCCATCCCGGCTGAGGTTCGGGTGGCGTGGGTGCAGCAGGCATTCCCGGCGGCCCGGGTGCACGTGGCCAACGACCCGTGGGGTGACAACGACAGCGCAGGACAGGCGGCGAATATCCAGCGCATTCTCGGCTTCGTGCCCGACATCATCGTGACGTCGGAGGACTGGGCCGATCCGGTGTGCGACATCCTGGGGAGCCGCCATGTGCGCGTCGATCCCGAACGAGTTGCGTTGCCGATCAGCGCCACCATGCTGCGCGATGACCCGGTCAAGCACTGGGACATGCTGCTCCCGCAGGCCAAGGCCGGGCTGTGTCACCGCATCGTGCTGGTCGGCTCGGAGTCGACCGGGAAGACCACGTTGGCTCAGGCGCTAGCGACGCGGTGGAACACCACGTGGGTGCCCGAGTACGGACGCGAGTACACGGAGGAGAAAGTTGCAAACGCAACGAACGACCACTGGGTGACGGAAGACTTCGTGGTCATCGCCGACCGTCAGCAACAGCTTGAAGATCACCTCGCGCTCAACAGCGGCCCGATCATGGTGTGCGACACCGATGCCTTCGCCACGGCTATCTGGCACGAGCGTTACGAGGGCAAACGCTCCCCCGCCGTCGAAGCCATTGCCGCTCGGCGGCGCTACACGCTGTACGTGTTGGCCGGGCTCGATGTCCCGTGGGTGAAAGACAACATCCGCGACGGGCTGAAGGTGCGCCAGTGGATGCACGAACGCTTCATCACGGAGCTGAACAAGCGACCCGAACCGTGGTTCGAAGTGCGTGGGTCAGTCGACGAGCGGATCGCCCTCGTTGAGCTCGAGATCGGGCGTCTCAACCTCCTCGGCGGGCAGACCATCTTCAATCCCCTCCGCTGGCGGTAGCCCATCGTCTTCGGGATCGACGACTGTCGGCTCAGGCGTCACCCACTTCTGGTGGCGGTGCGTGAGCAGATAGGCGAGGGCGAGCAGGAAGACAATGCCCGACACCCATTCGTTCACTCGAAGACCAAGGATCTTGGAAGCGAAGTCGATGCGCATCCGCTCGATAAAGAAGCGGATGAACGTGTAACCCGCCACATAGATGGCGAACAGCTTTCCGGCCCCAACATCGCGCTTGCGGTCGATGCGCAGCAGCACGGCGCATAGCGCAAGATTCCACAGGCCCTCATAAAGAAACGCCGGATGGAAGGTGGCGAAATCCTTGTACTGATCGGGTCGAAAGTTTTGATCGATCTTGAGCGCCCACGGCAGGGTGGACGGGCGGCCGAAGAGTTCCTGGTTCCACCAGTTGCCCACGCGGCCAATGGCCTGGGCGAGTGGCAGCGCTGGAGCGGCTGCCATCAGTGCCGCGGCCGTCGTGACGCCGCGCTTGCGGGCCGCCCACAGACCAACGACGACGCCAAGGGCAACGCCGCCCCAGATGCCGAGGCCGCCGTCCCAGATTTTGAAGGCGCGCAACCAGTCGCCTTGGAAGCTCTTCCAGTCGGTGATGACGTGGTAAAGCCGAGCGCCCACGATGCCAGCGGGCACGGCCCACATGGCGATGGCCGACATGTCCTCTTTCGTACCGACGCCGCGTGCTTCCAACCGACGACCCGCCAGCCACACGGCAGCGACGACGCCGAGCGCGATCATGAGACCGTACGCGTGGAGCTGTAGCGGCCCGAGGTGAATGGCGTTGTCGGGCGGACTGGGGATGAAGGCCAGCATCAGGCACACACCTTCTGACCGAACGCAACGGCGTGTTCAAAGATGAGTTCCCTGTCGTAGTCAAGTGTGGCGACGTGGTAGCTGCGCTCAAGAGTGACGCGCTCGACCGGGCCGGACACGGTGGCGGCCAAGTAGTCACTGTTCGTCGGGTCGACCACATGATCCTGCGTGCTCGTCATGATGAGCACCGGCATGGTGATAGACCCGATGTCGCTCTGCATGGCGCGCAGCCCGGCGGTGAGTGAGATAAACGGGCCGATGGGCGTGTCTTTGTAGGAGTTCTCGATGGAGTCGGGGTCGGCAATGTCGGAACCTATTCCGGGGATTGAAAGCATGCCTTCATCGAGCGCGCCCTGTGCCATCTCGACGAGCTCATTTTCGGCCGGTTGCACCAACGGATTGACGAGCGCGAGGCCGACGATGTCGGGGTGCTTGGTGGCGAGATAGATCGAGAGCGAGCCGCCCATCGACAATCCGGCTACAACAACTTTGTCGCACCGGTCGGACAGCTGAGCGAACGCCGATTCGACCTCACCGGTCCAGTCGGACCAACCGGTGGTCATCATGTCTTCGACCGTCGTGCCATGGCCGGGAAGGCGAGGCAACTCAACGTGGAAACCAACCGCGGCGAAAGCCTCGGCCACACCGCGCATGGCACCGGGATTGCCGGTGAAGCCGTGCAGGCAGAGCGCGCCAGCCGTGGTAGTGCCGTGATGGCTCCATGGGTCGGCGCCGGGGATGAGCTGCATGACAGTCCTTTGATCGAGATGGGTCCATCCTGCCACCGTGGCGGGAGCGCGGCGATTGACCGACGGGTCAAGGGGCTGCTGGACTGGTCGAAATGTACACCGCCGACCGACAGCTCACCGATCAGGGCAGGGAGCGCAAACAGC
>JAYTKG010000129.1:0-2550 GCA_043730435.1 Acidimicrobiia bacterium
AACCTGCCGCACGTCGGGCTCCGCCCGATCGGGGGCTAACGCCCCCGCAAACCCTCGCGCCCAACCTCCGCACATACACGAGGATTCACACCTCAGACGAGCGAACCGGCGTCGACCGCAACGATCGAACCGGTCATGTAGGTGGCGTGGTCGCTGCAGCAGAACACCACAACGCGAGCAATGTCGTCGGGGACGCCGCGGCGTCCGAGCGGGTTGGCCGAGAGACGAGCCTCGACGTCGAGGCCAGACGCACGTAGCGGCTCGAGCTCATGGCGCACGCCGGGCGTGTCAATGATGGTAGGAGCGACGCCGAGGACGCGGATGTTGTTGGGTCCGAACTCGATGGCGAGAGCCTTCGTGAGCCCGACGACAGCGTGCTTTGATGCAACGTAGGCACTGATGCCGAGGCTGGCCTTGAGACCGGCAGTAGATGCCATGTTGATGATGACACCGCCGTCGGTCATCCGCCGTGCCGCCTCACGCGCGCCGGCGAAGGTGCCCCGGGTGTTTACCACGAGCATGCGGTCAACGAAGTCGTCGCTGACATCGAGCACCGGTCCGGTCGTAGGAAAAATGCCGGCGTTGTTGACCCAGATGTCGAGTGACCCGAACTCGCTGACGGCGCGCTCGGCTGCGGCCGCCAATGAGGCTGTGTCGGTCACGTCGAGCGCTACGGCCTTCACCCGCCCATGGCCAACGGTTGCCGCCAGCGTCGAGACTCCGTCCAGGTCGACGTCGCCTGCGATGACCGAGGCACCGGCCTCGACCAACCGCCGTACGATCTGCGCCCCAAGTCCGCGGGCAGCGCCTGTTACGACCGCGACCCGGCCCTTCAATGAAAAAAGATCGACGAGCGATCGGTCGCTGACGTCGGCGATGGCCACGTCAGTAGGGCATCGTTCCGCCGTCGACCGGGAACATGCAGCCGGTGATATTGCGGGCCGCACCGCTGGCCAGCATCACGGCAACCGCAGCGACCTGTTCGACGGTGTTGCACTTCTTGATGGCTGACTCCTTGGTGAACAGATCAAGCATGGCCTGATAGCTCGGCAGGCCCATGGCCACCGCCGAGTCAGGTCCGGTCGTGCGCACGATGTCGGTCTCAATGAGACCGGGCAGGATGGCGTTGATGGTAATACCGGTTGTACCGACCTCTCGCGCTGCGGCTTTTACCAGCCCGTTGACGGCGTGCTTTGTGGCCGCATAGCCCGGAATGCCGGGCTTGCCCAACTTGCCCTCAACCGATGACGTCACGAGAATGCGACCGGTATCACGGGGCATCATGTGCTGCAGCGCTTTTCGCATTCCCCAGAACACGTGGTTCAGGTTCCAGTCGATCTCAAGATTCCACTCTTCGTCGGTCATCATGAACACCGGCGCCGTGTTGAGCACGCCACCGCTGTTGAGACACATGATGTCGAGTTGACCAAAACGCTCAACCGTGAAATCAATGAGGCCTTCCACCGTGGACTGCTTGGCCGCATCACCCGCGTAGAACGCAGTGCGCTCAGTTGACCCCATTTCGGTCAACGCTTCCTTGCCCTTGACCTCGTCACGACCGTTGATGACCACGCTGGCCCCTTCGGCCAGAAACGCTTCGGCCATCGCCCGCCCAATGGACCGGGTGCCTCCGGTAATGGCGGCGACTTTTCCGTCTAGTTTGCCCATGCTTTTCGTCCCCTGGTCTGTTCGTTTCAGTACGGCGCGCTGCCGCCGTCGATGGAAATCAACGAGCCCGTGATGCCGGCCCCGGCCTCTGAGGCGAGCAGCGTTGCGATGAGCGCAACATCGTCGACCTCGTTCAAACGTTGGATGGCTGACTCGCTGGCAAACCAGGCGAGCAGGTCTTCGTACTTCATGCCCATCGACTCGGCGGCTTTTCCGCCTTCGTCTTTCATCATGTCGGTCTCAATGGCGCCGGGGCACAGGGCGTTGACGGTGATGCCAAGCGTGCCAACCTCATGGGCAAGCGCTTTGGTGAGCCCGTTGACGGCGTGCTTGCCCGTGACATAGGTGGCGATGCCAGGCTTGCCGACCTTGCCCTCCACCGAAGAGATGTTCATGATGCGACCCCACTGCTGCGGAATCATGTGGGCCAGCGCCCGACGGCTGCACCAGAACGTGCTCCACAGGTTGACCTTGAGCGCAAACTCCATCGCTTCATCGGTAAGTTCGGCGACCGGAGCGTTGTTCACCGATCCACCTGCGTTGTTTACCAAGATGTCGAGGCGGCCGTAGCGCTCAACAGTGGCGTCGATGAGACCTTCGCAATCTTCCTTTACGCACGCGTCGCCCGGCACGAAATGCACGCGGTCACCCGCTGCCATTTCGTCAAGCGCTCGCTGGCCCTTGGCAAGGTCGCGACCGTTGATGACGACAGATGCGCCGTCTCGAACAAACGCTTCGGCGATGGCCCGGCCGATGCCCCGCGTACCACCCGTGATGACCGCGACACGGCCGTCTAGCTCACCCATTCGTCTACCCCCTTCGTGGCCGACCCCCGGTCAGCACGCTGCGGACAAAGTGTAGCTGATGTTGAGTAAGTAAGGT
>JAYTKG010000130.1:0-4815 GCA_043730435.1 Acidimicrobiia bacterium
CTGCGGTCACGTTCCAGCCTTTCGCACGTAGCCCGTCCACGGCAACCGGACGAGCGATGTCGGCTTGCACCACCGCAACCCGACCGGGGCCGAATGCAAATGCTTCGACCAGACTCTCGGCCATAGAGCGAGCCGGCACGAGTGACACTGTGAGACCGGCAGTAGCTGCCGCCTCGGCGGTGCCCGGGCCAACGACGGCGAGACGAGCGGTGCCAAGGTCGACCAGCGCGGCGACGCCGTTGGGCGAGGTGACGACAACCCAGTCGAGGCCGTCGGGCAACGTAAACGGTACCGGCTCGAACCGGATAGTCGGGGCCAGCACCACTGTTGCGCCCAGTTCTCGCAGGCGGTCAGCAAGCTTGCTGGCCTGATCCGCAGCCCGGGTCACCACCACCCGCCGCCCGAGCAGCATTCCTGTCACGACAAATCGTAGAGATCGCGCAGTGCCGACGCGTTGCGCTCGCCGCGCGGGGTGCCCGCATCATCCTTTAATCGAACCGATGGTGCGTGCAGCAACTTTGCGACTAGACCTCGCGTCATGGCTTCGACGGCTACACGTTGACGATCATCGAGACCATCAAGGCGGCTGGCGAAACGGATCAGCTCACCGAGGCGAAGCTGCTCGGCGTAATCATGCAACTGCGAGATGAGCGGCGCCACCTGACGGGCTTCCACGACGTCGGCGAAGCGCTGCACTTCGTCACCGATGATCGACTGCACTGCAGCGACCTCACCCTGGCGTTCGGCTCGTCCACGAGCCGCCCACTCGCGCAGGTCGTCGAGGTCGAGCAACGTCACGTCGGGCATCAGGCCTACACCTGCTGCGACGTCTCGCGGCACGGCGATATCGATGACCATCAGGGGGCGCCCGTCGCGACTGGGCACCGTTTCCTCGGTGACGAGCAGCCCGGCGCCGGTGGAGGTAAGCACAACGTCGGCGAACGGCAACGCAGCGGCGACCGCATCAAGGCTGATAGCTGAACCGCCCACGCGATTGGCAAGTTCTTCGGCCCGGGCGAGCGTGCGGTTGGCAACCAGCACTTCACCGGCGCCCGCCGCCGCAAGCGCCACGACAATGCCTTCGCCCATTTCACCCGCACCCACAACCAGCACGGTGCGACCCGCGAGGGTGCCGAGCCGATCACGCGCCATTTCCACGGCGGCATGGGAGACCGACGCGGTTGAGCGACCAATAGCGGTCTCGGTGCGAGCCCGCTTGCCGACTTCGACCGCATGCCGGAACAGCAGATTCAGCGAGGCCCGCGATGCACCTTCGGCCTGTGCCCGTTCCCACGCAGTGCGCACCTGTCCGAGAATTTCGCTCTCGCCCAACACAGTGGATTCGAGGCCGGCCGCAACGGAGAACAGGTGGCGGACGGCACCGTGGTCGTGGTCGCTGTACAGGTGCTCGGTGAGATCTTCGGGCGCCAGTTGGGCCAGATCGCAAAGGAAGTCACGAATGTCGCCGTAGGCCGGGTGGAAGCGATCGGCTACGGCATAGACCTCGGTACGATTGCACGTGGAAAGCACAACGGCTTCGGCGATGTTGCTGCGCCCGCACAGGTCTTGCAGCGCCTTGCCGAGCGCGTCGGCAGAGACCGCGAACCGCTCAAGCAGTTCGATCGGGACCGTGCGATGGTTCAGGCCAATAACTACGACTGACACGGGGCATACTCCTGGGAACCGTCGACGGCGGCTCGCCTTACTTTACGCACCTGCCACCGCCGAAACAGCACCCGGCGCGCGTTTGCGGCCAAGTGTCACATCAGCATCGTCGGCCTCGATCTCCAGCAGCACCCGGCGCTGTTGGTAGAAGCTGAGAATCTGCAGCTCTACCGCCAGGTCAACCTTGCGCACCGAGACTCCTTCTGGCACGGTCAGCACCACCGGAGCGAAGTTCAAAATGCTGCGTACCCCGGCGCGCACCAGCCGATCGGTTGCGTCTTGCGCAGCGCCGGGCGGCGTGGCGATGACGCCGATCGAGGTCCCTTCGCCGTTGATCATGTCGACCAGGTCGTCGATGTGGCGAATGGTGATGCCGTACAGGGTTTTGCCCACTTTGTCGGGGGAAATATCTACCAAACCTGCTACCGGGTAACCACGCTCGTCGAAGCCGCCGTAGTTGGCCAACGCGGTGCCCAGGTTGCCGGCGCCAACGATGATAATGGGCCACTGTTTGGTGAGACCCAGCTCACGATTCATCTGGTAGAGCAGATACTCCACGTCGTAGCCGACACCGCGGGTGCCGTAGCTACCGAGGTACGACAGGTCTTTGCGGACTTTGGCCGCATTGACGCCTGCCATTTCGGCGAGCCGTTCGCTGGAAACGTTGGAGATCTGCTCCCCCATGAGCTCATACAGCGCCCGCAGATAGACGGGCAGCCGGGCCACCGAGGCATCAGGGATACGGCGACGACCAGGCGCGCTGACCTTGCCGTTCGTCTCGCCGTTCGTCATAGCCGAGACGATACGGGGCACCCAACGGTGTTCACAAGTTCACAAGCGGTCGCCATTGCCTTTGGGTTCGGGTTGCCTTCACCCGTAGAGTCACGCAATATGGCCGCGTCGTCCACCATTGCCCTCGCCGCTGGCGCCACCCTGGTAGCCGCTGCGTTTACGGTGGCAATCGGTGACCGGTGGGCAACCCGCCGCCGCCCCCACGAGCTCGCCTGGACGGTTTCTCTCGCCCTGTTCACCTTGGCCAGCGCTGCGCTGTGGATCGGTGTTGCAACCGGTTGGACCGCTGGCTCGTTCCGAGCCTTCTACCTGTTCGGTGCCATCCTGAACGTACCTTGGCTTGCCCTCGGATCGGTGCTGCTGCTCAACGGCGGCAAGCGGGCCGCCGGCCTGTTGCAGTGGTTTGGCCTCGGATCGGCATTCATCGCCGGACTCATGATCTACGCACCCCTCAAAGCAAAGGTTCCGTCCGATGATCTGCCGGTCGGTAAAGACCTGTTTGGCGTTGTCCCTCGCGTCCTGGCCGCCGCCGGATCGGGCGTGGCGGCAACGGTCATCGTGGTGCTGGCATTGTGGTCGGCGTGGCGCCTGCGCCGTGGTCGAAGCCGCGGGCTCGCCGTGGCGTCGGTGTCGTCAGGTCGTCTCGTGCTCGGCAATGTGCTGATTGCGCTTGGCACATTCGTGCTGTCGGCCAGCGGCACCGTCGCCGGACGTCTGGGCAAAACCAACGCCTTCGCCGTCACGCTGGCCCTCGGCATTGTGGTGCTGTTCGCCGGCTTCGTGGTCGCCACCGGCAACCCCGGCATCGCCACCAGGTCCCGCCGCGAGGCGGCAATTCGACTGGCCGTGGCTGAGAGCTAGGCGAGTCGTTTGTCCACTTCGGTCGGACGGCTCTGGCGGATGCTGAACAGCAGCATTAGTAGACCGACGGGCGACTTGAACGGCCGTCGGTTCGGGGAACCCTGCACCGCCAATGAACCCTTCGGCGTCGGGACGCAGCTGTGCGGGCCCGTCCATCACCAACATGAAGGGCATCGTGAGCCGAACGAGAGTTTGCAACGACGTAGCGGACAAGGTGGTACTCCTGAGGTCAGCGAGCGCTGCCCCAAGGAGCCGCGAGCCGAGTCATCCGAGCGTGTAGAGCGCCTTATGCTCGAGGCCTTCCCTGCAGCAGCGGCCAGCCAAAGCGTCCCACCCTTGGTCCTAGCGAGCAGAGTGGGACGCATCCGACCGTTGGTCAGCCGGGCCCCAGAACTTTCACCGCTGGGGCGCCCACCTTGGCCCACACTGGCCACAGAGATACCTCGGAACAACGAATGTCGGCTGAGGCAATCGCTATTTCCTTGTCCGCAGCACCTGAGTCAACAGCAAGTGTCATCGCGTCCGGTGGACTTCCGAGACCCGCATATCCTGCACTCGACATGCACTTCGACCAGGCTGTGGTCGCCGCTGCGTGCTCGCTAGAGTTGATCATCTCATCCCACAGCTTCACTGCGTTGGGATTCTTGGACCTCACCTCAACAGCTGATTTCGAAGTATTGAATGCCTTCGATCGGCAACCGCCGGCGCGGGTACCGTCTGTTTGCACGGCACCCTCAAGTACGTCTAGGTACTTTCCCAGTTGAGCCTCGGTAAGGCTCCTCATCATCTTTAGGTTTGGATCATTCTCGGCCGTCACCGGGTTTGCGGTCGTGTAGATGCCATAACCAAACGACGCCCGGTATTTGCGGAGGGCTGCCTGGGTTGTCGGCTCACTTTCCGGATAGACCCGCGGCGCCCACGTGAGACCCGCCTGCTTCATACACGCCGTAACCGCACTTTCCTCGCCATTACGCCTGACGGAATCCGGGGCCGCGCCTTTAAACCAGGCATCCAACGGATTGACAGGTGGATCTGTCAGTACAGCGGCAGCGGGGTTCGCTGCAGCACCGCCCGCTGCAGCAGGCGCTGCTATCTTGGATGTCACTACTTGTGGACTCGATCCGCACGACGCCATCGATAAGGCCGCACAGGCGCACCAGTAGGCCCGACGGATAGTAGATCGATTGATCATCAGTAGCTCCCAATAGTAACGGCGTTGACGATAGGACTTCCGCTCGTGCCGTAGAGTTTACCGCCGCCCTTAACCACGAATCCTCCACAACAGTCTTTTAACTGTCTACCGTAGGTAGCTGCGGAGTTCGAGGATTTCGGCAGCTGATCGGTATTGGTCGTATTCGTTTGGGTGCGCAAGGTGTAGGGGTAAGGATTAGGGCCATAATTAGCGCACACGCCTGACGAACAGTTCCATGACGGGATCCGACCCCAAGCTGAGTTGCAATCTGCGCTGGCGGTGCTTGGTGAGTACATAAGATCAAG
>JAYTKG010000131.1:0-4597 GCA_043730435.1 Acidimicrobiia bacterium
CCGGTGACGACCGTGAAGGCCGGGCTCAAACCACGATGGGTGACCGGGATACCAGCCACCGCCGGTGCGGCCACAGCAGACGAAATACCGGGCACAATCTCACATGAGTAACCGGCTTCGGCCAACGCGATGGCTTCCTCTCCCCCGCGTCCGAACACGAATGGGTCGCCGCCTTTGAGTCGCACCACCCGCTTGCCGGTTCCGGCGAGCTCCACGAGTAGATCGTTGATGGACTCCTGCTTCACCGATTCACCGGGTCGCTTACCGACGTCGATCAGTTCAACCGACGACCCGACGAGGGCCAGCACCTCGGTGCCGACGAGCGCGTCGTGCACCACGACATCGGCCTCGGACAAAAGCTTCGCGGCCCGCAGCGTCAACAGATCTGCGGCGCCCGGCCCGGCACCAACAAGGGCGATACTCACACCGTCGATTCTTCCACCTGCTTGGCTCTACGACGAAGAACGGGCGTCGGAAGCCAGGTCGTGATGGTGTCGGTGCCAACGCGATGGCAGAAGTCGCCGAAGGTTTCGCCCTCGGTGCGATCAAGCTCGTACTGCTGAAAGACCGGCGAGAGCAGGTTGGAGAGTTCGCCAATCGGCACATCCGCGCGGACGCGTTCGCCCAGACGTTGTCCACCGGCGGCGCCGCCGAGGTACACGTCGTAGGTGGTCTTGCCGCGACCGACGATGCCGATCTCGGCGGTATAGGGCCTGGCGCACCCGTTCGGGCAACCCGTGACGTTCATGCGGATGGCCGTGTCCCCGATGCCGACCTGGGCCATCACTTTTTCGAACCCTTCGATCATGTTCGGCATGGCGCGCTCGGCTTCACCCAACGCCTGACCGCATGTCGGGAGGGCCGGGCAGCCAATGGCGAGCCGGGCGAATGCGGTGGTGTCCTCGGCCAGCGCAATACCGTTCGAACGCAACACCTGCTCGACCCGCCCACGGGCCGAGGACGTGACACCATTGAGAATGACGTCCTGGCGCGGCGTCACGCGCATCTCCTGCACGAGCCCCGAGGACATCAGTTCCCGTAGTGCGGTGCGGTACTTCGACTCATCGGTGTCTCGCACCCGACCGGAGGGAACCGGCACACCAAGCGCCCACGTGCCGGCATCGTTTTGGAACCAACCGTGGTGATCGTCGGTGTCGGTCCATGGCAACAGAACGGCTGGATCCTTCAGCGGGTAGCCAAGGCACTCTTCCACTTGGGCGCGGAACCAGTCGAGACCTTCGGTGTCGATGAGGTATTTGAGCCTGGCTCGGGCGCGGTCGGTGCGATTGCCGTAGTCACGCTGCACGGTGATGACGGCCTGGATCACGTCGGTCAGTTGCTGGGGTGTGACCCATGCGAGTGGCGACGCGAGGCGCGGGTAGGTGTCTTCCTCACGCGCGTGGCTCATGCCGAGTCCACCGCCGACGAGCACGTTCCACCCCGTCAAATCTCCGGTGGTGCCGTTGGACAACGTGGGCACTGCGCCCAGGTCTTGGGTGTACACATCCACACAATTGTCGCCGGGCCAGGCGAGACCGATCTTGAATTTCCGCGGCAAGTAGGTGTCCCCGTAGACGGGCTCTACATCAGTGGGTTTGGGCTCAGCGGTAACCGCCTTCTCGCCGTCAACCCAGATCTCCCAGTAGCTGGTGGTGTGCGGCAAGAAGCGCTGCACGATGTCGGCCAGCGCCGGTTGCAGAATGGCTTGGCGACCATCGGGCAAGGGTGCCGGGCACGCCATGGTGTTGCGCACCACGTCACCGCACGCGGCAAGCGTGGTGAGCAGGCTGGCATTTATGCCGTGCACCAACGCGTGCAGCGAGTCTTTGGTGACCACGTGAAATTGCACGCCCTGCCGAGTGGTCAGGCGCAGCGACCCGTCGGCAAGGTCTGCGACTCTGTCGAGCGCCGACCACTGCGCCGGCGTAATGACACCGCCCGGGACTGCGGCGCGCACCATGCACGAGTAGTCGAGCGGCAAGCGCTTGGAGGCGCGGGCCCTTCGCTGATCACGGTCATCTTGCTGGTAGATACCGTGAAACTTGAGCAACACAATTGAGTCGTGACTGAACTCGGGTGTGCCGTTCACCAGCTCGTCGTGAATCGCGCCGCGCAGGTGTCTACTAGCGGCCTTGATCTCCTCGGGAGTGGTCATGGAACCAGTCTAGTCAATTCCCGACTAATCTGATCAACTATTGCGTGAATTACACTGGTGGCATGAGTTCCCTGTATCCCGTCATGCTTGACCTGACCGACATTCGCGTCCTCATTGTCGGCGGCGGCGTGGTGGCCAGCCGGAAGGCAAAACCCCTGGTGGAGTGTGGTGCCAGGGTCACTGTCATCTCCCCCGTAGTCTCCGACGACATGCGTGCGGTGGGCGTTGCCGAGATCATGGAACGGGCCTACCAGCCGGGTGACGGTGCTGGTTTCCAGTTGATCATGACGGCCACGGATGTGCGTTCGGTCAACGCTTTGGTTGCGGAAGAAGCACGAGCCGCCGGTCAATGGGTGAACTCGGCCGACGACCCGGAGAACTGTTCGTTCATCCTGCCCGCGCTGATCCGCCGCGGCCCGGTGACCATCGCCGTGTCGACGGGAGGCGCCAGCCCGTCACTGGCCGGTTGGTTGCGCGATCGCATCGGCGACACCGTGGGCCCCGAGGTCGGGGACGCCGCGTTGGAATTGTTGGCCGAACGCACCGCCCTACACGATCAAGGCAAGACGACAGAAGGCATCGACTGGCGCCCCCGCATCGAACAACTCCTCGGCGCCGCCAAACGCCCGAACTAGCCCGGCCCCCGCTGGTTTGGCAGTACACGATGTCGATTTCCGACATCACCTACTGCTGGAAAACTTAGGCCCGAGCGATGAGGGCGTTGAACAGGGCTTGTTGTTGGGCGTCGGTATCGGCGGTGTCTTCGGGGTGCCATTGGGTGGCGACGGCCCAGGTTGAGCCCAGGACTTCGGCGGCATGAATAAGCCCATCAGCGGAATGACCGACGACCTCGAGTCCGTCGGCGACCCGGTCGATCGTTTGATGATGCACACAGTGCCCGGCGGTGACCCGCTGACCCATCGCGGTGGCGAGTCGTGAGCCGGGAGTGAGTTCGACCGAGTGATGAGCAAACGAGTGGGTTCCGCCACCGATGTCTTGATGCAGGGTGCCGCCCATGGCGACGTTCAACACTTGCATGCCACGACAGATCGCCAGCATGGGAAGGTCGGCTTCCATTGCGGCGCGGGCGACGGCGATTTCGACTTCGTCGTGCTCGGCCACAATGCCGTACAACTTCTCTGTTTGAGGTTCCTGTCCGTAACGAAGCGGGTCGACATCGCCGCCACCGTGCAAAACGACGCCGTCGAAACGACGCAGGATCTCTTTCATGTCACCGACGAGTTCCGTCAGTGGCGGCAGCATGACGGGCGTACCACCTGCGCGGGTGATCCCGTGGAAGTAGCGCTGCCCTGCAGCGTAGGCCTCGCCTCGCACACCCGATGCGTTCGTGGATACGCGACCGACGATCAGAACGAGCGGGCTCACGACACCAAGTGTACGCGCAATGGAGATCATCTATTCTGCCTCGGTGTCGTCGCTGTCTGCCTCTAACCCGAGGAAGCTCATGCCTACCAGCACTCGACCCTTCACGCTGGCCGTCGTCCTGACGCTGCTCGCTGCTTGCGGATCAAGCTCAGGTGGGGCAGCGCCGTCACCGGCAGCGATCGGATCAAGCTCAAGTGAGGCAGCGTCGCCGCCGGCCACGTTGGCTGTCGACGTTCGGCCGTACTTGTCTGTGAAGGAACTGCGGGCATCCTCCGACTCGGTTCTACTGGGCACGTTCGGCCAGAAGGCGGGAACGCAACGAGACAACGGCGGCAATCCGGCTGACACTGAGGGCATACCCGTCGCCTTCTATGAGTTCGTGGTCTCCCGTGTGCTTTCCGGTCGGGCACGCGCCCGCTTGTTCGTCGTTTCGATCGATCAGAATGAGGTGCCTTCAACCTCGAGCTTGCCGCCGGCTGGACTCCCTGGGCTGCTCGACATCGATCTCGCGGAGTTGGAACTCGCCGTCAACCAGAAGCCGTAACCCACGACGTTTACGTGGGGACTTCCTCCGGTGGGCGGACGTTGCGGAACATGGCGAGGAGGATGAGGTCGTAGATGGCTTTCAACGCGCCGCCGATGATGAGGGGCCAACCGAAGCGGGAGTGGTCGAGCATCCAACCGGCGGCCGATGGCGCCAACGCCGAGGCAAGGCTGCGAGGCACGTTGGTGACGCTGGCGGCCGCAGGACGTTCCTCGGGCGTGACGACAGCCATCACGAAACTCGTACGTGCCGGGACGTCCATCTGCGAGAGCGCGCCGCGAACGAGCAGACACCCAACGGCCAGCCCAACGTTGGGCATGAACGCAGTGAGGATGAGAAAACCGTTGGCGGGAAGGTGCGTGAACACCATCGTGCGCACCAGGCCAATCTTGCGTGCGAGTTTCACCGCCACCAAAGCAGAGAACCCAGAGAGCAGCCCGGACCAGAAGAAGATCAGGCCGGCGCTCGCTACCGACAGGTTGAAGCGACGAAAAAGCCAGAGCGCAACCAAG
>JAYTKG010000132.1:0-8447 GCA_043730435.1 Acidimicrobiia bacterium
GAGACGACGCCCTAGCTCGATGGGTCGGATGCTGGTCTTATTTGAACGCGCGAACACACCATCGACCATACGCTCTACACCATGCTCAAACGATTGCAAACCCATTGGAAATGAAAGGGTAGTTGGGTTTTTCTTGGTTTTGGTGCGCGGGTGGCCTTCGGAAGTAATGACGTTGGCTATATCGCCCAGAACTTGCTAGCGTTGGGTGTTCCACTCGGGCGAGTGGCGGAATGGTAGACGCGCTAGCTTCAGGTGCTAGTACATGCAAGTGTGTGGGGGTTCAAGTCCCCCCTCGCCCACTGTAAGACCCCAGCTCAGCTGGGGTCTTCTTAGTCTCTGGGGGCCCGACTTCTACCGGACTTCTACCCTTGCGCGCGCAAACAGTGCTGACAGTGCTGCCATTTGTGAGCCCCTAGGCATCGACGGACGCTCCAGGCAGCGAGCGGCTTCGCTCCCAACATGCCCTCCCTCGCCCCCGTTGCGCAGTCATAGAGCGCTCGTCTCACCGGATGTGGGCTCGGTCACATCGGGCTCGGCGCTAGCGAGCTTCAAAGCGTTAGGTAGGAGTGATCGACGGGCACGGAGCAAGGAGTTGAGTTCGTCGCGCGCGAGGCGTTCTCGATCAGGCTGGGTTCCAGCTTCTCCGACCGCAGCATCCTCACCCGTCACCTCTGCCGCAAGTCGGGTTAACTCGTTCAACCTTCGGATGAGTTGTCGCTCCGCCCAGGGCGTGTAGGAGTTGGCGATCCCCCAGGCATCCTCACTGTCGGGGTCGGTCGTCGCGGACGCAGCCCATAGCCAGAACTTGTACTCGTCTGAGAGTGCGTCGGCCACACGCCTCATGAACTGTGACGTCGAGTCGTTGGGTTGGGGGTGGCCGCCACGGCCTGGGCCAAACAGCCAGGTGAGCTGCCGGCGAGCCGATTCCGGGGGCCACCCATCCGGCCAGCTCCAGCGATGCGCCCAGAGCTTCAAGACGGTCTCCGTGATCTCGGCGCGTGCCGACTCGTCCTCCTCACCGCGCCCGAGGAGTTCGGCGATCCGGTAGGACATCCAGCGGCCGAGCGTGTCGTGGTCGTCAATCGACAGCTGCGAGGCGATTGCCTTCCCCAAGCCGACGATGTCTGCCCACTCCGTCGACCATGTCGCCGTCTCGTCGGAGGATGTAGAGCGTTGCGTCCGGTACGGCGTGGCTCAGGTCGATCCGCCGCAGAGGGTCATGCTTCTCAAGACCGGTGGATTCACGGTTTCGACTGGCAACCCAGCCGATGAGCCGGAAACCCGCTTCATCGAACGCGTTGTCGCGATACGAGTCGGCCTCGGGCAGAGCCCAGTTGTGGTCGTGTGAGGTTGTTGTGCACGCGAGTAGCAGTGCGAGCGCAGACTGCGGGGTAACGAGGGCGCTCTTGACCCAGCAGTTCTCGTACAGCAGTCCATATGAGACGTCGAGATAGCTATCGACGACGACGCCGTCGTCGGCAAACAGCTCTCGGTCGAAGTCGTCGTCGATCCGATCTCGCCACGTCTCCTCGGCGGGGGCCGGCCGGTGAAGGCGTGGCTCGAGCGGAGTTGGATCGCGAAGATCCGCGATCCACCATCCACCAGTCGGATTGATGAAGCTATCCATCCATCGCGACCACGGGTCTGGGGAGTCCTCATCCTTATCGACCACCATCGGCGTTCCGGCGTCGGCCAACTGTCCGGCGACGAGAAATTGAACGTGCCACTCCAGATAGGTGCTGAGATCCTCACACATGGGCTCAGACCCGTGGCGTTTTTCGAAGTTGTCGTAGTCGTATCGCTTGCGCCACGCCATGTCGGCCGAGAGCACTGACTCACTGTCGAAGCCGAGTTCATCCACGACCCAGTGCTCCGCGTGTTGCAGGAAGTCCGTGATCGGAATTTCGTAGATGTCGGCGATTTCTTGGAACCAGTATGGGATGGCATCCATCGAGTCGAAGTTGAAGCGCTCCGAACGTGCGAATCCCTCGCGGCCGTATACGTGGCGTCGCTCGACCTGGCAGCTAGCTGGTTGATTCGAAACCGAGAGCTCGTGATCAGGATCCAGGTCGAGGTCGAGCAGTGTCCGGCGTGCTAATTCCCGCAGGAGAGCATGTGGCCAGTCTGGATTGGTCGCAACACGTCTTATGCGGTCGACTTGGGCATCAGTCAGCTCGACCGCTTTCGCGATCCTTCGGACTGTGGCCAGCCACCAGACCTGAGCCGACATCCAGAAGAAGTCGGTCTTGTCATGGTAGTAACCGCAGCTCGACCGGTCATCGAAGTGGCGAAAGACGCCGTCGACGAAGCTGCTGTCGGCGCTGGCGCGATCAACGCATAGGTGTGCGATGCGCCACCGGACGCGCCGGTCGGCATGCCCGAGTAGGTGCCAACAAAGGGCTGGTAGGAGCTCGCTGTCGTCGGGATCAGCCGGGGCTGCTGACGATGCATGCCCCCGCCGCCCAGCAGGCGGTGACGGAGTTCGACCATCGGTGACTTGTCCGAGTGCCCACAGCAACGTCTGTTCGTGTTCCAGGGGTGGAAGCGCGCTTCCGAGGTGGACCGCGAGGGCCATGAGTCGATCCGCGCCTACCTCTTCGAGATGAGCGGCGATGCTTGTAGCGACAAGCTCATCTCGATTCCACCCTCCGTTTGCGATCGCATCGAGCAGGCCGGAGTTGTCGTAGCCCAGGAGCGTCGGGAGACGTTCTCGAACAAACCGCAGGTACTCCGATTCCAGCCAGACGCGGATGGGCTTCGTGTTCCACTTCGTCGTCCAGGCTGCGATGGCGGATCCCAGCACGCGCGAGTAATGACGCCACTCGTCGGAGTCGCTGGGGATGGATACCAGCACATTGAGTGCGGAGATGCGATCCTTCGGATGAAGAGCCCGCTGGAATGTGTTCAGGTACTCCGCGACTTCGTCATTCGACGCGAGGTTGTTCCTGAGCGCCGTCAGGCGTAAGGGAAGGTCCTCTACGCGATCCTTCGACGCCGCTGTGACGAGCGTGGCGACAATGGCCTCGCGCTCGACTCGCTTGTCGTCTCCCGCGAACCACTGGCGGCTCGTTGGTGATTCGTAGGTCGATTCAGCCGGGAGGCTCTGAGCCATTCTCTGAATCGAAGCCATGCGATCCGCGCCTTCGAACAAAGCGAGCTTCCGTTCTTCGATCCAGGCTTCGAACCGTCCGGCGGCAGCGAGCCGGCTATTCACTGGCAAAGCCATCTCAATGAAGCGCGCTAGCCACTTGATTCCCTCCTTGACTGAAGCTCGGCCAGCCGGACCGCGAGCGCGGGCCGCGTCGAGGATGCCAAGTCCTTCGTCGACTATCGATGCCGACTCGCCGGCGAGTCGAAGTACATGAAGTGCTTCCAGGTCGTCGAGCTGTCCCGATTCGTGCAGGACCCGTATGACCTCACGTATACCGCTGTCCAGCGCGAGCACGCCGCGCTCGTCCCAGCACGTCTGTGTCCTTACGCCGGTTGGTGCGTGCAGGCGAAGCACGCCGGCGAGTGTCTTGCTCCACGGCAGCCGATCGCGCTCGTGAACGAACGGCTCGAGCGCTTCGATCGCGTGTCGCAACCGCAATGCGAGCTCAGCCGGGGGTAGTGATGAGTTGGCCGCCAGACTCGTCGTCGCAAGAGTGTTGGCGAGGGTCAACAGCGCTGCACGTTCGTCACTGAAGTCACCAGCTGCCGCGATTGCGCGTTCGAAACACTGTCTGGCTAGGTCGTCGTCAACCCCACGGCAAAGCGCCGCGCACCGAACGAGTCGGTCCGTCTTGTCGTAGAGCGGCTCTTCGCAATCAGCGGTCTCACGCTCGACTCTCTCGACAAGATCGAGCCCCAGCGCGACATGATCTGGATGCTTCAAGAGCACCTGCGCTAGTGAAAGCCAGGTCTCAATCGGCCGTGTCCCGTCCTCCTCAGTCACGTCAAGCGTGACCTCCACAACGGGAGCGGGATCCGCGCCTACCTGCAGAACGGCTTCGACGCTCCGCTTGGCCGCTAGGTGGAACCGGCCAGACCAGCCCTCCCCTCTGTATCGGCGATCGGGATCTGGCAGAAGCCCGGTGACTACCGCGAGTGCTCGGGTGGGAAGTGTGTCCGCGCCTATGCCCACGATGGCTTCAGCTCGGAAGTGGTAGTCCTCCAGGTTGGCACCAAGGGCACGCTCCAGGCGGTCGCGCTCGTCAGCCCGCCGCTTGACATCCTTCGGGTCTTCGTCCGGCTCCGGATCGACGAGCAGCCGTTCTGGGACGAGCTCGTCGACCCGCGGCGTCTTGCCTCGCACGGCAGCCTCGAGGCACGCAGCTCGAAGGACTTCCCGCCATCGTCCGAGATCATGCACCCCAGGGGCGTACCCTCCGTCTCTGGGTCGCAGGGCGCCGAACAACGCAAGCAGTCTCCGCCGACCGATGGGTGCTGCGACCGCCATTTCGAGGAAGTTGACCACCCACTCCCACTCGTCGCTTTCAAGTCTTTGTGGCGCAGCGACTAGGGCATCTGCCACCCGTCGGACCTGGGGCGGTTCGGCCACGACCCCCGCGACGTACAGAGATGCAAGTAGCCTTGCCTCGAACTTTGGCCTAAGCCGAGCGTCGGCGATCTGTGTCGGAAGTCCGTCGGTGAGTCGGGCGGCTACGAGCCGCTCGACCAGACGAAACGCCGTAGCTTCAACAAACGTGGGTGGCCTCCACTTACGAAGCCACGTGGCCGCCGCCTGCGGGCCTTGGAGCCGGTACACCGCCTCGGCGGCAATCGCTGCGTGCTCTGCGTTGAAGGACCATCCCCGGCGCTCATCCTCTGTCGCGTCGAAGTATCGGCGTAGCCATGCAATGCCGAGTTCAAACCTCCTCCAGGCAGTGTCGGCGTCGCCGGTTTCGGCTGCGATTACAGCGAGCCGGAAGTGGGCTGGGCCGTCCCAACCATCCGCAGAAACGATGTCGTCCGCATGCGCTCGTGCGACCTCAATAGGGTCCGCGAACCTGAGCGCCAAGTCGGGGTGCTCTCGGACGAGCTGGCCGATGGCGTCGTTCGTCCGCCTGAGCTGAGAAGCGAGGGCGATGAGGCGGCATGCGTCTGATCGACTAGGAGACGGGCTCACCTGGAGCGCAAGCGCAATTCGTCGCAGGTGCACGCGTGTTCGTGCTGCTGGATCTTCGATTGTGGTGGGCGAGCCATCGTCGAGAGCTAGGTCGATCGTGGCGGCCGCATCGCCGCCGGCGGCCAAGTGCTCGCCCAAAGCCGCTGCCGCCCATCCCGCGTGCTTCCGCAAGGGGAACAACCTCTCGGCAATGGTGCTGTGTGCACACCGAGTGCGAGCCTCATCGAACCGCTCGCGAACAAACGCTTCGAAATCCTCATCCCGGAACGACACCGTGTCGTGTTCGATCTTGACGCCCGGTTCGAGCGCCCTACAGAACTCCTTCGCGTCGTGTGTATCGACATCAAGAACTGCGGCGAGTGCGTCGATCCGCACGGGCGGCTGCATCGCAACGACGATCGCGAGCCACGCGTCTGCGACGGTAGGGGCTGCATCAGTGGCCGTTTCGATGAGTGATTCGAACTGATCGTTCGGCGTTGGTGTGACCAGCCCAGCACAGGTGGCCGCGTCCAGCGGTCGACCAGGATGTTGCGGGTTGAGGACATATGCCTGCGCCCTGGGGTTGCCGTCGCTACGTAGGTGAAACCGCTCGCAGATTTCGTCGGCAGCATCGGGAAATCGCACACGGAGATGGGCTGCGGAGCCAGGAATGTCGAAGCCGTGAAGTTCGAACTCGGTCACATCTACCGGATAGTCGAGAATGGCTCTCCGACCCGTGCGGCAACTCATCACGAGATGGACGTTTGGTGGAAGGTCGATCTTCCACAGGTCGTGCACGAAGCTCCGTTCGCCGCGCTCCCGTGCTGCCACTACCGAATTGTCAGCGGCATCAATCGCCAGGACGAGGTGGGAGCCAGTCTGTGCGAACTCACGCGACGCCATCGTGAGAACAGATCGAAAGTGTCGCCACAGGACCTCTTCGTTCTCATCGTTCTTGACCAGAAAGGGTGTGCCGCACTTGATCGCGAGCTGGTTTATCAGGGTGTGGATTGCAGTCTGCGGTGTATGACGCCGCTCTCCAGGCGTTCGGTATGCGCCCCCCGCGAAGCAGTCGAAGATCACGAGGCTGGAGTTGTCGGGCAAATGGTGTTCGAGCTGCAGGATCGTCGTGGACTTCCCGACGCCCGCCGCTCCGTGCGCGAGCACCTTGTGGGTCGTCGTGCTCGCCAGCACTCGAGCAAGTTCGGCCGCGGCTGGCTGATCGATCAACACGTGTGGATGAGCAATCGTCTCGACATCTGGCAACGCGTGCCACTCGGTGAAGCCGAGTCTTGCCAAGATGTCGGGTCGCTTCAGACCGCAGTGGCCGGACGTTTCCGGCATCGCCTGGCTTTGGACCAGCTGATAGAGGTTGTTGAGCTCGCTATCAAGGTCGCCGAGTACGTGGCGGCCGAGTGTTTGCACGATGCGCGCTTGCTGTCCGAATCGGTCCGCCACTCCCGTCTGAGCCAGGTCCAATACCTGCAAGAAGTCCACGAATTCTCGGCTCTTGAGACCGCTGCGCAAGTGAAGCCGCTTCAGCTCGTCACGTTGCCTTCCGTTGGCTAGTCGGACTTCGAGAGCAGCGGTGTTGTGAATCCGCGGGTGCTCGGAGAGCAGGGCCTGGGACGCAGAAACGGTTTCATGGAGCAGTCCGGAAACAGGCTGGTTGCTAACGAGTTGCAGGCTGAGCTTGTCGACGACGGACTCGCGTCCGTGCTGCGCTACTAGGTGTCCGAAGGCGGATGCAAGCTTTCCCAACGTTGACTTGCTCGCGTCTTGACCGGCTGGAGCAAGCCGTGCGGCGGTCCAGGCAAGCTCGGGGTGGCGATGGCTGTACTTCAATTGTGAGATCTCAACGCGGTCCGCGCTGGCGAAGGAATCGCCGCCGTAGTACTGGGTGACATCCGCCGTCAGGAACACACGTGGCCCGGCTCCAGCGCGGTCGCTCGGGGAGACGTCCTCGATGAGGACAGCTGTCAGCTGAGACGCGGGGTCGATCAGCTTGAGGCAGCGACTTACTGCCCAGAGGATGTGAAAATTGTCGCCGGCGTTGGACTCGCGCGCGCCAGGCAGATCAGGAAATGAAGAAGCTCGAACGGACGCCCTCATGGAGCACTAAGAATCGTCGCAGCTATCGTCTCCGCGGCTTCATCGTGAAGTGTTGGTCCGACGTGGCTGTACATGCCGAGCGTGATGGAGATGGTCGAGTGGCCGAAGCGCTCTTGCACGACTCGCGGGTGGATGCCGCGCTCGAGAGCGAGCGTCGCCCACGTGTGGCGTAGGCCATGCAACGTGAGTCGCTCCAGGCCGTGGCCGCGAACTCGGCGGAGGAACATCTCGCTGACGGCATCCGGGTGGAGCCAGCTGCCATCGGGCTGATGGAACACGAGGCCTTGGTCGTCGAAGTCGGGGCCGATCAGTATTCGCTCTTCGAGCATCCGCCGGCGGTGCTCGCGCATCACCGCGATCGTGCCCTTGTCGAGTGCAACAGGCCGGCGGCCTTGCGTGGTCTTCGGTTCGCCGATCATCACCGTGCTGCGCGTCTGGATGATCGTCTGTACGACCCGGAGTCGCGCTGCATCCAGGTCGAGGTCGGACCAGCGAAGGCCGAGCGCTTCACCACGCCGCATGCCGGTGGTGGCGAGCAGCACCCACAACCCGTGCAGTCGATCATCGGCACGAGATGACGCGTCGAGGAAGGCGCGCAACGTCGGCGCGTCCCACGCGTGGATGCCATCGGACTTCTGGCCGCCGTGGGGCGGGTTGGCGGCGTCGGCCGGGTTCCGCGCGAGACGACCCCATCGGACGGCGTCCATGAACGCTCGGTGGATGATCGTGTGGACGTAGTTCACCGTCCGCCGATCGAGTCCGGGCCGTGCCCTTGCCGGCGTCGCATTCGAGACGCCGCGCCGCAACAGTGAGGCGAGCGTGTCCTTGGTGATGTGCTCGGCCTCGGCGAACTCCGTGCGCAACTGCTCGGCGGTTGCCGCGAGCGACACACCCTGCGAACGAAGTTCGGTCGCTCGCTCGACCACCTCTGGCGAGTAGCCCTTGCCTGTCCTCGATGGCTTGCATCGACCGGACGTCAGCAGTTCTGCATACAGCCCGTTGAGCACGCCGGCGTCGACCTTGGTGAGACGTATCGATCCGATGTGAGCGACGACGTGGTTCCGCACGTTGCGCGAGTACGACTCGAACGTCGATGGCCTCACCGTGTGCTCGATGGCCTTCAACCAGTCGGCCAAGTAGTCGGCAACGCTCTGGTGCGACGGCTCGACGTACTCACCGCGATCGAACTTCGAGAGCAGGTCGATGCGAGCACGCTCTGCCTCGCGCTTCGTGTTGTACCCGGAGTGCC
>JAYTKG010000133.1:0-9160 GCA_043730435.1 Acidimicrobiia bacterium
CGTCCTCACCCCGTACCCACAAGAACGTGTCCTGCTGACCCGCGAAACTCGCGTCGGGCTGATCCTCGGCGGTTGCGCTGGAACGAACCGCAACGGGAAGATTTGTGACGCCGGCGGCCTCACACAGCGCCTGGTAGCCCAGCCGTATTGACGTCTCGGCGGCCTGAGAAGGGCCCGCGTCAAGAACGATTTCGCGGCACTTTGCACCGACGGCTGACAGGGCGTCCATGTCGTGAACATTCAGCCCATCGAGTTCCTTACGAACAGCTCCGGCGACCTCGTCGCGATCCATGGAATCGGCAAACGCGTGCGTGGTAACTGCGAACCCCTGCGGCACGGGAAGTCCGGCAACGGTGCTGGCACCGAGGCTTGAACACTTCCCGCCGACAATCGGCTGATGCTCCGGTTCGTACGAACCGAACGTGATGATGTGCTGCAGCGTCATAGCGACAAACCCCTTCCCAGTGCCCAATGTGGTCACGCGGCAGGGCCGCAGCGAGCGTCATCACTGTTACAGCCGTCACGCCGAGCGACAAGACCCCCGTTCCGCACAACGGAATGACGAAGGGCCGGCCCCGATCGGAGCCGGCCCTTCTCAGAAGCCTAGGGAGTTGTCGTCACTATGATGGTGGAAAGCACCGACTCGACTCCGTTGGGGTTCCTGGCCGCCACACCGATCGTGTAGGTGGTCTGCGGACTCAGAGCTGTTACCCCGCCACCGGTGAAACCGGGATCGAAGCAGTAGCCGCACGGTATGTAGCCGTCGAACGGCCCGTTCGGCACGCCATCCACGAACAGGCGGTAGACGAGGTCCGTGTTCGCAAAGAGCGGATCGGTTGACCGGTCCCAGTCAAGACCTACCGAACCTGCGCCGATGCCCGTGATGCGCACGTTCGCAGGCGCCGTCGGTCGACTCACAACCGGCGCGATGCCGGGTGTGGTCACACTGACCGAAGCTCTGTCGGACCGCACCCCGTTCGGGTTCAGCGCATCGACCTGAATTGCGTAGGTCGTCCCGGGTGATACCGCAATCGTGGCGCCCGTTGGTCCACCGGTACCGGCCAATTTGCCGTCTAGGAAATATCGATACGTGAGCGTGCTCGCCGCAAAGGTCGAGTCCGTCGACGGCGTCCACGCGAGGGTGATCGTGGTCCCTGTCACTGCTGTGGACGTCAGACTTCCAGGGGTCGTTGGCTTGGGCGGCGCGACATAGGCCGGCGTGTGGATTAGCTTCGGCTTGCTGAACGGCCCGCCCACCCCGGTGTGGATGTCGATCTCGCGAACGACGAGCGAGTAGTCGGTGTTCTGTTTCAGTATTCCGATGCTTGCCTTGGCCGTTCCAACGATCCCGCCCAACCCGCCTGACACAGCTTGGCCTCCGTTCAGTCGATACTCGAATGTCTTGATCGCGCCAGAGCGGCCCACCTGCAGGTCGAACTTATTGAACGTGATGTTGGTGACGTTGATCGGAGACGGAACCGGGAAGCTCGCGGCTGCGGCTGCCGGTTCAACGGACAGGCCGACAACCGCGGCAGCAGTTATTCCCATGACACCGAGAGCGGCTACATACCGGCGATGTCTGGACAGTGGTTCTCGTTGTACGAGTTGCATGCGCTCTACCTTTCGACTTCCACTCGTCGATCTGACGAGCGGACGAGGTCATCTCGACCCCGCTCGACAATTCCATCTCGATCGACGGCGCGTCCGCGTTGGCGAGGTTTGTTTCGCGTTTCGTTCGCAACCTGTAAGCAATCCGTCCGTACGTAATCCCTCGAATCGAGCAGTGGCCGCGGAACTTGGCCGCTACTGCGTGATGACCGTGAGGCCGTCGAGGTTGGTGGACGGCATAAGACAGAGCCGGACTTGCACGCCGTCCACGAGTGATTCGCAGGTGCCGCATTCGCCCATTTCGCAGCCGCGCTCGGGGCGGTCGGACTTCGCCAGAAAGCGAACAGCCCACAGCGCCGAGGTGTCGGACCACGTCGCGAAGGAGTAGGCCTGACCGTCGAGGGTAAAGCTCACTTCTTTCTCGAATGGCCTCTTTCCAAATCCCACACCACTCAGGCTACGAGCTTCGACTGCGATGATTGAGCCATGCCGTCCCGACCACCGGAACGCGGGATTGGCTGTGGTGCCGGGCAAGCGTCACGATGGCGGGATGAGTACGGTGCGTTCTGCCATGGATACTGCTGCCATCAACCGTCACGGGGACGAGTTCTACGACGCCCTCGTCAACTGCCAAACACTTACTCCCCTACGAGAGCGCGAGCCGTCCATCACGGTGGAAGATGCCTACCGCATCGCAGCGCGAGTGACCGACCGCCGGGTTCAGGCGGGCGAGACGATTGTTGGCAAGAAGATCGGTCTTACCAGCAAGGTTGTGCAGGACATGCTTGGCGTGTTCGAGCCTGACTTCGGTCAGCTCACCTCCGGCATGGTGTATCCCGACGGGGCGGCTATTCCGCTGAACACACTTATCCAGCCGAAGTTCGAGGGCGAGGTTGGCTTCGTGTTGAAGCACGATCTGGTTGGCCCCGGCATCACCGCGGTCGACGTGTTGAAAGCCACTGACTACGTGGTGCCGTGCTTTGAGATTGTCGACAGTCGCATTGCCAACTGGGACATCAAGATTTGCGACACCGTGGCCGACAATGCGTCGTGCGGCGTGTACGTGTTGGGCACGCAGCACACCGATCCTCGTGACGTTGATCTCGCTCTGGTCGGCATGATGATCGAGGCCGATGGCGAACTTGCAGCCACCGGCGCTGGTGCCGCCGTCCAGGGCTCACCGCTCAACTCGGTGGCGTGGCTGGCCAACACGCTCGGTCGACTCGGCATGCCGTTCCGAGCGGGAGAAACCATCCTCTCCGGATCTCTCGCCGCCATGTTTCCTATCACCGGCCCCGTCGCTCTCACTGCAACGTTTGGCGGCCTCGGCTCCGTCAGCGTCACCTTCGTTTAAGGACCCGTCATGACTCTCTCCGCTACCGACCTCGCAAACCTCACCGACCTTGTGCAGCATGCAGCCGACATCGTCGCTGACATCGTGAAGCTCACCGACACTCACGCCGGGCTTACGGTGGCCGAGGGCTACGAGATTCAAGACGAGCTCATCCGTCGCCGTATCGCTGCCGGTGATCGCATCGCCGGTTACAAGGGCGGCCTCACGTCGAAGGCCAAGATGCAGCAGATGGGCGTGAACGTTCCGGCGTTCGGTGTACTGATGAACAACACGATCGTGGTCGATGGAGGAGCGGTTGCTTTCGCCTCGCTTATTCATCCGAAGGTCGAGCCGGAGATTGCGTTCGTGACGTCGCGTGAGCTGTCGGGTCTCGATTGCACCATCGAAGAGGTCTTGGCCGCGACCGACTTCGTGATGCCTGCGATGGAAGTCATCGACAGCCGCTTCCGTGACTTCAAGTTCGACCTACCGTCGGTCATTGCCGATAACACGTCTGCTGCCCGCTACGTGGTCGGCGGTGCGCCCCGCAAGGTGGACGGGCTCGATCTGCGTCTTGTCGGCGTAGTGATGGAACGCAACGGCGAGCTGGTCGGCAATGCGTCGGGCGCTGCCATCCTTGGCCACCCTGCCGCTGCCGTTGCTGCCCTCGTGCACCATCTGGCGAGCCAGGGCAAGGCGTTGCCGGCCGGAAGTCTGGTCGGCGCTGGCGCGGCTACCGAAGCCGTCGTGGCCAACAAGGGCGATCACTTCACCAACCGCATCCAACACCTCGGCACCGTCTCGCTGCGCTTCACGTAGACACCGCTGATACGACTCCTCGGGCCACCCGCCGTACTGCACGGCGGGTGGCCCGAGTGGTTGTCAACGCGGATGGTCTCCGTTGGGATCAATCGCCCAAGAGCACCCCATGTCCAGGCCGATCTCATTCCGCGTCGGCTTGTGCGGTCCGGGGCCTTCATCGAGTGAACCCGTCACTATTGCGTTGGTCAAGTGGGTAAGGACTTCTCCCCAGGAACCCTGTGGTGCCATCTCGTTCAGGATCGGCCAAGTCGGCGACGTATTCAAAGCGTCGAGTGCGTCCTTCTGCGACGTCGCATCTCCGCGGTCGCCCGCTGAGAACCACTGATCGAACCAGGCGCACGCCACCGCTCCCGCTACCTGTGCGCCGAGCTGATAGCGATCGCTCACGGCTGCGCTTGTCTTCAAGCTGACAGGGTCGAACCCAGCGGGTAGCGGGACGCCTTGGAGCATGCCCTGCACAACCGCGCTTCGGTCGCCGGGTTTGACGACGCTCGAAGGCAGCGCCGCAAGCCAGGTATCGACGCTCACCGGTGACAACGCGGCCATCACATCTCGGTATGCCTGCTCGCTTCCGAGATCGGCACGGATTTCGAGGAAGTTCGCACCAAGCGGTTCAACGATGGTGCTCAGATCCGTGGAACCTTCGTGAATGAACGTGACCGCTTTGCGACCTCGCACGCTGGTTGGCACCTGCTTCGTCTGATCGGCGCGGTCACCGAGGTAGTACTGGTAGTCCTTGGTGTCGTACCAGAAGAGACCCACCTCATGTACGCCGTCGCTGAAAGTCATCTCGCCGCGGGTCACCGTGAACTCATCAGCGCGAATGACTTTCCAGCCGGGCAGAGTGACGAGGAGGCGTTCGTTGGCTTCGGCAACTCTCACGGCTTCGGCGGCGTAGGCCGATGATTCGTTGTTGCGCAGCAGGCTGGTGCCGCCGAGGACGAGTACCGATGCGGCAGCGATCGCGATGACTGCAACAACCGCTCGACGCATCCGGCGGGGACGCCGCAGCGCTACAACCGTGTCACTCACATGAGTTAGGGCGGGTTCGAGTTGTGATGTGGACATGACATTCTCCATGAGGTCATATTCGCTCGTACCGAGGTCAAAGGCGTCGACCTGCGCGTCGTCGAATCGGGACATCGCACGGAGAGCGGCATCTAATTCTTCGTCGGTCATCATCGGCTTTCCTCGGTCGGGCCGAGGGGCGTGTTCCCCTCGACATCTGCATGTCCGGATGACGACGATCGTTCCGTCGTCCTCTCGATAGCCCCCATCTGTGTACGCAATTTCAGGCGGGCCCGGTGAAGTCGAGTTCGTACCGTGGCGGCTGGCATGTCGAGCACAATGGCAACCTCGGCGGGCGATAGTCCCTCCCACGCGACCAACCGGATGATCTCGGCGTCCGACGCTTGCAACGAGGCCAGCGCTTGGTGGATGGCATCGTTGGTGACCACCGGTTCAATGGCATCAGCGACGGCGCATTCAACGAACTGCGCCAAGCGTTCGGCCAGGCGTTCTCGTCGCTGCTCGCCCCGCCTTCCATTGGCAATCACTCGGCGGGCCACGCCGTACAGCCACAAACGCGTTTCGTCGCCTGCGGGTACGTCATCGATACGTCGCCACGCCACCAACATCGATTCGGCAACGACATCAGCGGCGTCGGCGGGTGAGGTCGTTCGGCGCAAAGCGTACGCCAGGAGTGGACGAGCATTTGCGGTGAAGATCGCTCGAAAGCGATCTTCAGGTGAGGGCATATCTGCCAACGCAGATCCTTTCGCCTTCTCCTGCACAGGGGTCATACTTCCCCATGTCCGGCTCGCGCCCGAGCGTTTCAACCCAATTTCCCCATTCCTCGACGATCAATTGTCAAGATCGGAAGGAATACTTGTGATTGGTTCATTTGGGAACTAGAGTTCGTAGTGCCGTCTTCCCCGGCGAAAAGAGTCTCACCGGTTTTCTCAGGTGTTTTCGCGTGTGTGGAAGGAGGTGTCATGAGCGTACAAACGGCCCAGTTGGTCTCGACCTTCGCCAGCGTCGTCACGGCTGGCGTCACCGTCGAGGTAGCAGAGCGACCGCGGCTCGAGGAGATTCTGCGCGACTGCGCTCGGGTCAGCTCGTTTGTTGAGAGCGTTCGCCTGCGAGCTATCACCTGCTTAGACGCGCTCCCCAACTCGTCGCCCGTCGAGAACGAAGACATCGTGGTTCACACGTCTCACGGCACTCGGCGGCAGGCGCAAGCGGCCCAGAAGCGGGCCAACACTGTTGCCCACATGCCTGCGCTCGCAAACGCGCTGCAGAATGGGCGGGTCGGTAGCGCTCATGTTGATACGGTTGCGCAGACGCTGTCACGAATGGAGCCGAGCGATCGCTCAAGGCTTGCGGCCGAGAGCGATTGGGTAGCGGAAATGGCCACCCGTCTCACACCCGAGCAGTTGTCAAAGAAGCTCCAGCAACGGGTTCGAGAACTCTCTGCCGATGACGGCATCGCCGCTCTCGAACGTCAACGCCGCGCTGCGTTTCTTCGCTCCTGGACCGACAAAGATTCGGGCATGGTGTGTCTCTACGGTCAGTTCGATCTAGAGTCTGGAGCAAAGCTCGTCGGCCGCATTCGCAACGCGGTTGAAGCACTGTTCCACGATCGTGTGCCCGACACCTGCCCGCTCGATGAACGCAAGCAAGATCACCTTCGCGCCCTCGCTCTGGTGAAGCTGGCTGAGGGCGAAGCCGTTGGTTCGGGCCGCCCCGAACTTACCGTTGTGATCGATTTGCAGACGTTGCTCGATGGCGCCCACGCAAAGAGTCGTATTGACGTTTCCAGCGGGGTCACGTTGCCGGTCGAGACGATCCGCCGCATGGCGTGTTACGCCGACATCATTCCCGCCGTGCTCGGCGCCAACGGTGTCGTTCTCGATCTCGGCCGTTCCACCCGACTCGCCAGCGCTCATCAACGACGCGCTCTGCGAGTGATGTACAGCACCTGTGCCGTCGGGAATTGTGACGTGCAGTTTGATAACTGCACGATTCACCACGTGGGGTACTGGCGTCACGGCGGAAGGACCGACATCGGCAACTTGCTGCCGCTCTGTAGCAAACATCATCACCTTGCCCACGAAGGCGGCTGGAAGTTCCATCTCGACGGCGAACGAACGCTCACGATCACCAAACCCGACGGATCCAAACAGACCCATCCGCCACCACTGGCCCGCTCCGGTTAGCGGTGATGTTCCGCAGTGCGGACCGCTGAACTTCCGCGGGATGTTCGCTATGAGGGAAGCTGGGATGGTTCATTTGAGACAGGGGATACAGATGGCAAAACTGACGGCAGCCATTGTCGGGTCGGGCAACATCGGCACCGACCTGATGTACAAGCTGATGCGCTCAGAGGTGATCGAGCCGCGCTACATGATCGGCGTCGACCCGCGTAGCGAAGGTCTTGAACGCGCCCGCGGGCTCGGTCTCGAAGCCTCGCATGAGGGTGTCGATTGGCTGCTGAGCCAGAAAGAACTCCCTGACTTCGTGTTTGAGGCCACCAGCTCATATATCCATGAGGCCAATGCTCCCCGCTATGCCGAACTTGGCATCCGGGCTATCGACCTCACGCCGGCCGCAGTCGGGCCGTTTGTGGTTCCCGCAGCAAACCTCGATGAGCACCTTGATGCCATGAACGTCAACATGGTGACCTGCGCCGGTCAAGCCACCATCCCCATTGTCTATGCCGTCGCCCAGGTGGCCGAGGTTGCGTATTCCGAGATTGTGGCCACTGTTTCCTCAAAGTCGGCGGGGCCGGGCACGCGGGCCAACATCGATGAGTTCACCCGCACCACGTCACGCGCCATTGCCGAGGTCGGCCGAGCCGGCAGAGGTAAGGCCATCATCGTGCTGAACCCGGCCGAACCACCGATGATCATGCGAGACACCATCTTTTGCCAACTGCCGCACGACGCCGACGAAATTCTCGTCACCAAGGCCATCGAGAACGTTGTAGCCCGAGTCCAGGAGTATGTGCCGGGCTATCGCCTGAAAGCAGCACCCCAGTTCGGCGAGACCAGAGAAGGCATCGCCCGCGTCGCCGTCTTCGTCGAAGTAGAAGGCGCTGGTGACTACTTCCCGCCCTACGCCGGCAACCTCGACATTATGACCGCCGCCGCCGCCGCCGTTGCCAACCGCATGGCACACCACCTGAACGGAGCACACGCATGACCTACTCCCCCACACTCGATGTCCGCATGACCGACACCTGCCTGCGCGATGGCTCGCACGCCAAGGGTCACCAGTTCACCGAGCAGCACGTGCGTGACATCGTGACCGCTCTCGACACCATCGGCATGCCGGTTATCGAAGTAACCCATGGTGATGGTCTGGGCGGCTCGTCGTTCAACTACGGGTTCTCCCTCACCGATGAACGCAAGCTCATGAAAGCCGCAGTCGAGTCGGCCAAGACCGCCAAAATTGCCGCGCTGATGGTGCCCGGCATCGGCACGATGGATGACATCCGCTTCATCCAAGACATCGGCCTGTCCATCGTGCGTGTCGCCACCCATTGCACCGAAGCCGACGTTTCTATCCAGCACTTCGGTCTGGCCCGCAAGCTGGGGTTGGAGACGGTTGGTTTCCTCATGATGGCCCACGGCCAAACGCCGGAGACCATCGCCAAGCAGGCTCGCATCATGGCCGATGCGGGCTGCCAGTGCGTCTATGTGGTCGACTCAGCGGGAGCCATGATTCTGGAAGACGTGCAGCACCGGGTAGAGGCCGTCGTGGCCGAACTCAACAGTGACGCCCAGGTTGGTTTCCACGGTCACGACAACCTCAACATCGCCGTCGCCAACTCCGTCATTGCGGTGCGGGCCGGTGCCGTGCAGATCGACGGTTCCACCCGCGGCTTCGGCGCTGGCGCTGGCAACACTCGCAACGAGGTGTTTGCGGCCGTGGCCGAGCGTCTCGGTATCAAAACCGGTATCGACGTACTCGGCCTCATCGACGTCGCCGAAGACATCGTGCGCCCCGTCATGGACGGCGAGTGCATCATCGATCGCCTCGCCCTCATCATGGGCTACGCCGGCGTGTACTCCAGCTTCTTAAAGCATGCCTACCGCGCCGCCGAGCAATACGGCGTCAGCGGCGCTGACGTGCTGTTGAAGTGCGGCGAACAAAAACTCGTCGGCGGTCAAGAAGACCAAATCATCTACATCGCCCAAGAACTCGCCGGAGCCAAGGCCAGCTAAGCCGCTATACGGTCACAACACGAACTGACCCCACCTGTTTGGCCGGCCAACCATCAGGGCCTCTCGCGGCAGAAGTAAAGAAGCAGGGGAACGAGCGCACTCCGGCCGCCCAACTCTCGGACGCAACCTGATCCCACAAGACGATCAATGCAGTCGGCTCGGGCTGGTA
>JAYTKG010000134.1:0-5415 GCA_043730435.1 Acidimicrobiia bacterium
TGCTCACGCCATGAGCGGATCGAACACCATCTGCGTGGTCACGGCGCTCCTCGAAACCGGCGTGGTGCCCATGACCGAACCCGAAACGACCGTGGTCCTTGAGACCGCAGCCGGTCTCGTACGCGTGAAGGCCACGTGTCGCGACGGCCGCTGCGAGCGTGTCACGCTACAGGGGGTTCCGTCTTTCGTGGAAGCGCTCTGCGTGCCGCTCGACGTGCCCGGTATCGGTCGCGTCATGGTGGACGTTGCCTACGGAGGTTGCTACTACGTGCTGGTGGATTCGAAGCAACTGGGCGTCACCCTCAACCGGGGGTCAGCCAGAGACGTGGTGGAAGCGGCCGAACTGGTGTCGGCTGCGGCTCGCAAAGAGATCAGCGTGAAGCACCCTGAAGTGCCCGAGATCAACTTCATTTCCTACGTGATGGTGACGGGGGATGATGACCCGGCCAACGGTTCGCTACGCGGCGCCACCGTGTTGAGCGGTCGGGTTGATCGGTCACCGTGCGGTACCGGAAACTCAGCTCGACTCGCAGTCATGTCCGCCCGCGGTCAGGCCGTAGTTGGCCAACAGTTTGTAGCTCGCTCACTGATTGACAGCGAGTTCAACGTGAGCATTCTGAGCGACGTCACCGTTGCCGGCCGACCAGCGGTGGTGCCGTCAATTTCGGGTCGTGGCTGGGTGGTGGGCACGCGCACCTCTGCCGTTGACCCCACCGATCCCTACCAAACCGGTTTTGTGCTCTCTGATGTGTGGGGCCGTGAAATAGGCGGCTCGTAGCCGTTAGCGATTCGGGCGGAACGGCGTGAGATCGGCCGACGCATGGCCGTTCACTAAAAGCTCACTGACCGCGTGGCCGGTCACGGGTGCCAGAGACAGACCGAACATGCCGTGACCGGTCGCAAGCGTGAGGTTCTGCCAGCCCTTTGGCTTGCCGATGAATGGCTTGCCATCGGCAGTCATGGGGCGGCAACCCGCCCACGTGCCCGTACGCTTTTCCCAGTCAAGGTTGACGAACTTGCGCATCGAGTTGATGATGGCATCAACGCGTCGCCCATCGAACTTCGGGTTGTCGCCCGCGAACTCCATGGTGCCACCAAGACGAATCTGATCGTCAAAGGGGGTGGACGCAGCGTGAGCTTCCTCAAAGATGACGGGGGAGGTCAAGCCTGCGTCCTTCGGCAGGGCAACGTTGTAGCCCTGACCGGCGATGACCGGGATGCGCAGACCGAGCATCTTGCCCAAGACCCGGCTGCCGCTGCCGACGGCAAGCACGAACTCGCCACCGGTGACGCTGCCCTGCGCGGTCTTCACCGCGCCAACGCGGCCATTGCCGTGCTCGAAGGAGCGGATCGGAGCGTCTTCGATAATGCGAACATCGCGTGATCGGATCACATCGATCATGGTGTCGACGAAGCGGCGAGGATCAATGGAGCGGTCTGCTTCCATGACGAACCCGGCGTTGATGTAGTCGGTGAGCGCAGGCACAACCTTGCGCAGATCATCACCCCCGAGCATCTTGAGGGTGGGGTACCCGAGCATCTCCGACATTGGTGACATGACGTCACCCCAGTGCTTGGCCAGTGTCTCGTCGTGGAACGGCACGACCAAGCCCTTGCCTTGCGTGACGTCAATGCCCGCGGCGGTCATCTGTTCCATCAACTGCAGCATCGGCCGATTGAAGTTCACCAACTCGGTGCTGGTCTTGCGGTGGATGGCAGCCGTCGACCGTGACGCAAACTTCACGAACCACGGCAGCAGCGAGGGGAGCTTGGTGGGGTCGACGCGCAGGGCGCGGGTCGGGTCCTTCAACGACTTGAAGGCGGCCGGAATGGCTGCGGGATTGGCGAGCGGCTCAAGGATCGAACCGCACATGTACCCGGCGTTGCCACGGGCCGCACCTCCACCCAACTTGCCGTGGTCGATGATGGTGACCTCGGCACCCAGTTCGGTGAGGAAGAAGGCGGTGGATAGGCCGATGAGCCCGCCACCGATGATGACAACAGACTTGGTCATAGCAAACCTCGTGATCGTGCGACGTGTTGAGCAATGGCGAGATCCTGAACGGCCAGGCCAACACTCTTGAACAGGGTGATTTCTCCGGTGGTGGCACGTCCGGCGTTTCCGGCGGCGAGATCGGACAGGTCTCCGGCCACCGCGTTCCAGTTCCAGCGCCCCTCATCAACGGCCATGGTCAGCTCGCCGGCCTCGGCGTGCGCCGCTTCGATTTCGTCGACGAAGATGGTTGCATGTGAAAGGACATCGGCGCCGACCTCGCGGAGATCGGTGCGATACGAACCAACGAGGTTGAGGTGCGCTCCCGGACGCAACGCATCGACCGAGAAGAGCGGCTCGGAGGACCGGGTGCATCCACAAACCAGGTCGCACCCGGCAGCCTCGGCCCAGGTGCCCGACCGGGCTTCGAAGCCGTCGGCCTTGAGGCTGTTCACAACTTCGTCGACCCGTCCGGGCGACCGACCGGCGACGATGACCGTGTGGACGGACGGGCGCACGGCTCGCATGGCAGCCGGGTGGGCCAGCCCTTGCGGGCCGGTCCCGAGAATGCCGACCGATGTGACATCGGGTCGAGCCAACACGTCGGTGGCGAGCGCCGAGACAGCAGGGGTTCGCAGCAGCGTGAGCGCAGCTCCGTCGAGGAGCGCCAAGGGTCGCCCGCCCGCAGCGTCGAACAGCACGTAAAGGCCCTGTATGACCGGTCGGCCAGCCAACTCGTTCTTCGGCTGGATGATGACCATCTTGGCGCCGGCCGCCTCACCGTTCGCCGCGGGCATCACCAAAAACTCGGCGCCGGCGGTTCGCAGGTGAACACGGGCTGCGTGCGTGGGACGGGACGCGAAGGCGCGTCGAAGCGCTTCCACGGCATCGGTCATGGAAACAGCGGCAAAGATTGCGTCGGCGTCGAAGTAGGGGAGCGGCTCTATAACCCCTGATGCTTTCATACCGCCGCCCGACGTGGGTGACCGAGGCCTGTCTGAGTGGGACCGGGTCTAACCGGACCGGTCAAGGGCGGTCATCGGGGCCACACCGCCGACGAGTGACCCTTGCTTCCGGCTCGGCCAGTCCTCAGGATTCGTTTCAGAACGAGATCTCAAGTGCGCCCGACATGAAGTGAAGAACCGATAAGGTAAGAAGGTGTATGAAGTCCAAGCGTCGGGTAGCTTCGGTGGCCCGCAAAGCGACGTTTCGCGCAACAATGATCGGAAAGTCGCTGTGTCCCCGCGATCCGAAATGTCACCGATACCAGTTGGTCTGTCAAACGCACCTGGAATCACCGACCAGTCGGCAGCGCCGATGGTGAAGCGCCGGGGGCGAGTGCTCCTTTGGTTGCTGGCAGCTACCGCGGTCCTGGCCTTGGTCGGTACAGTTTCGTGGCTCGGTTCCCGTGTCGAGTCGCCAGCTTCACGCGCGGCGAAGGCGGGGTCTCCTGTCCCTTCGCTGGTTACTGCGAAGGTGGATAGGCGGGTCCTTGCAGAGAGTGTTGTGACGCGAGGCGATGTGCGCCCGTCTGGCGCGACGACAGTCACTTGGACGGGCGGTGCCTCTACTGGTGCGGCGCTGGTGACTGGTGTTCCGGTTCAGTCGGGCGGGCAGGTTGTTGAAGGTCAGGTTGTGGTGGAGGTCTCCGGGCGCCCAATTCTGGCGATCGCCGGTACAGTGCCGGTCTATCGAGACTTACGCCCGGGTCTGAGCGGCAAGGACGTTGCGCAGCTGCAGCAGGCGCTCATTCGGCTCGGATTCACTGACGCCGATTCGGAAGGAACATATGGGCCGGGAACCAAGGCCGCCGTGTCGGGCTGGTACCAGCGCACTGGTTTCCAGACGCCCCTCACGTCTGCCGATGCCACAGCGCAGATGACTGCGGCCAGCGCAGCTGTTGCCGGAGCGCGGGAGAAGTTGAGCCAAGCACAGGCGGCCCTGACCGTTTCGGTTCGTCCGAAGCCACGGTCGGTTGTGCTGCAGGCGGACGCTTCGCTGGCAGCCGCCGCGAACGCGTTGGAGCAGGCCCGACTTCAGGCGAAGCAGGATCGCCAAGACGCAGCGTCCGCCACGGCAAAGGCTCAAGCTGAGCTCGCTACCGCGCAGTCAGCTGGAGTCGCCGAACAGGTCGCAGCGGCCAAGGCTGCTGTCTCCGCCGCTGTCGCTGGTGAGGCCCGGGTCGCACAAGGTGCCGACGCCGCTATTGCAGCGGCTAGCGACGCGTTCGACGTCGCTCAGGCAAGCCACGACGAAACGTTGAATACTCCTGACACGAGCGCCGAACGCAAGGGTGTGGACGACGCCGCGGTTGGTGTGACAGATGCAGAAAAGGTGTACGCGGCGGTCGACGCGGTGACGGGGCCCATCGTTCCAGCCTCTGAGCTTGTGGTTCTCGCTCGCCTGCCAGCGCGGGTCGATGCAGTTACGGCTTCCGTCGGGGTGAAGGCCGATGGTGTCCTGGTTTCAATGTCTGTCGATTCCTTTATCGTGGAGTCCGTCCTTAGCCCAGCGATCAAACCGCTGATTCAGGTTGGTGCAACCGTCAAAATCGACGATGAGATCTCTGGACTCACGTACAACGCAAAGGTTCGGTCGATAGCCGCCGAGCTTACGACTCCGAAGGAAGGACAGGGCGGCACCGCTGGTTACCTCGCCCGGATCGATACCGACAATCCGATCGATCCGAAGCTCCTCGGCACAAACGTCCGGGTCACGGTGACGGGGCAATCCTCCGGCGGTGAAGTTCTGGTCGTGCCCGTAGCCGCCGTGTTTGCTCAGACTGACGGCACGAACCGGGTTACCCGCGTCGTCAACGGGGTGGAGGAGCAGGTTGGGGTCACAACCGGCCTTGCTGCCGGAGGGTTCGTCGCAGTCACGAAATCCACTCCTGGGCTCGCGCCCGGGGATTCTGTCGTTGTTGGTCGATGACCGTGCAATGACGGACGTTGTGGAATCGAACGCTGGCGAACAAGGTTCCGTTCCAGCCGAACCGGTCGTCGCTCTGCAGCAGGTTGGCCGGCTCTTTGAAGGCCCGTCGCCAACGAGAGCTTTGTGTCCAACCGACCTAGCCATATATCCGGGCGAGTTTGTAGCGATCTCTGGACCGTCAGGTTCTGGAAAGTCCACACTTCTCAGCATCCTCGGACTTCTCGACGACCCTTCCGAGGGGAGCTATCGCCTTGTTGGCTGCGACGTCTCGCGGCTTCGTGACGTGGACCGAACGGCAATGCGTGGACAGCTGATCGGGTTTGTTTTCCAATCATTCCATCTTCTTTCCTATCGGTCGGCCGTCGAGAACGTCGCCATGTCGTCGCTCTATCAGCGCACCCGCCGAAAGGATCGAGAGGTCGCCGCGGTCGACGCGCTGGTCCGAGTCGGACTCGGCCACAGGCTATGGGCGACTCCCGCAACCATGTCGG
>JAYTKG010000135.1:0-5566 GCA_043730435.1 Acidimicrobiia bacterium
GGAAGTAGCGGACGATGAGCGGCACGGTGCACGCAACACCGAGCCCCATGGCACCGAACGCGATGCTGACGGTCTTGGTGTACCGGAACTCATGCAGCCGCGGTTGCGTCTTTCGGTTGCGGTAGTCGTAGAAGACCTCGGCCAATATTCCGAGGTACATGGCCTGCAGGCCAACGATGGCGAACGTAAGGCCAAGCAGCATCCAAAACAGCGAGTAGGTGACGCCGGCAACCTTGACCGGGCCGAGGCTCAGCGGCATCGTAAGGATGAGTCCGAGCAACAGAAAGAAGCCACCCGGGCGAATCAGGAAGAAATCGGCGCCGTAGATGAACATGGCTTTCAAGTTGATCCATGCTGCTTGGAACGGGCTGAACCAACCCATTCGGCGATGGTGGCTGACGCGGCCTTCCTGGTCCTTCAAGAAGGTCACCGGCACTTCAGTGGTGCGCAGCCCGAGGTGCACCGACTTCAGAACCATTTCCGATGCGTACTCCCACGATTGTGAGCTGAGAGACATGCGCTCAAGACCGTCCTTGGTGATGCCACGCATGCCGCAGTGGATATCCGAGAACGTGCTGCCGTAGAGCCTGTTCAAGATCCAGGTGGTGATAGGTGTGCCGAGCTTTTCGTGCAGCCACGGCATGGAACCCTCTTCGATCGTGCCCTTCCATCGAGAGCCCATCACGTACTCAAAGTGCGCACGGAATTCTTCGACGAAGGGCGCAAGATTGCGGAAGTCGTAGGTGCAGTCGGCGTCACCCATCACGATCCATTTCCCGCGAATAACGGGGAGGGCGTCGATGTAGGCACGGCCAAGACCGCGCTTGGGCGTGCAGATCACGCGTGCCCCAAGACCCACCGCGATCTCGGGTGTTGCATCGGTGGAGCTGTCGACAATGACGATCTCACCGCGCACACCAGCCTTGGCCAAACCCTCGTGGCACCAGGCCACGAACTCGGCAATGGTGATGGCCTCATTCATGGCCGGAACAACGAGAGAGATCTCCGGGTCGAGCACGTCGTTTTCGGGGATCAAGACGGTGATCTCCGGGTCGAGTGGATGGGGCTCCGTTCGACGCCCGCGTGTGATTCCTAAGGTGGTGCTCATGTGGCCGAGGTCCTTCCCGCCGTAAGTCTTTCTTCGAGTTCTGCCAACGCTGCTGGGGTACCGATTTCGTAAAATCGATGGGTTGCTTCGAAGCCCGCCAATTGGCCTCGGAGAGAAATGTCGAAGAGCACGTCGCTCAGGTCGACCACGCAGTTGGGTTCAATCTCGCCAATCACGGGTCGCGACAGCAGCATGAGGCCGTAGTCGATCCAACGCATGTCGGGGTGGGGCATGCGCTTGTCGTAGAGCACCGTGAGGCCGTCGAACGATGCGTTGCTTTTGTCGAACTGGCCGTCGTTGCGAAACACGGTCATGAGGGCTCGGCACCGTGATGCCTGAAAGCGGTCGTTGACGGCTTGCAAGTCGATGGTAAGCAGCGAGTCGCCGTAGAGCACGAAGAAGTTGTTGTGCAAAACTCGTTCGTCGTAGGCGAGCCGCAAGGCGCCGCCGGTGCCGCGCAGTTGATTACCTTCGTCGACGTATTGGATGCGTAGGCCGAAATCTGCACCGTCGGCCAGATGGTCCCTCACTTGCGAACCGCCGTGGCCGATGCAGTACACCACGTCGGTCACGCCGTTGCCGGCTAGCCATTCCAATTGGTACTCGGCGAACGGCCGCCCACCGACGGGCATGAGGGTTTTGGGAACGTTGCCGGCGACGCTGGAGAGCCGCGTGCCAAGTCCACCCGCGAGGACCACACATTGCATGACTCAGCTCCGGGCCAGTACGACGGAACCGTCGAGGTCGAAACGGAACGGCACTTCCTGCAAACCCACACCCGACATGGCTGCACGCACTCGCTGGGGGTCAGGGGTGTAGAGCAACAGGAAGCCACCGGCACCGGCACCGACGAGCTTGCCGCCGGTTGCGCCGTTGTCCATCGCGAGGTCGTAGAACGAATCGATCTCGGGGTTGCTCATGCCAGCGGAGCGCTTGCGCTTGGTCTCCCAGTGCTGGTGCATCATCTTGCCGAAGTCCTCGCAGTAGCCGCCTTCGAGGGCGTCTCGGATTTCGTAGCCGAGTTCCTTGGTGCGGTCGAGGTTGTCGAGCATCGCCGCGTCATTCGTCTGCGAACGGGTCTTCTGATCAGCCAACATGCCCGAGGCCGAACGGCTGTAACCGGTGAAGAACAACAGCAGGTGCGTTTCGAGATCGTTGAGTGTGTCGGTAGAAACCTGCAGCGGCGAGACCTTCACTTCGCCGGTCTTCTGAAACTCGAAACATGTCAGGCCACCGAACGCCGCGATGTACTGGTCCTGCTTGCCGCACGGCTCGTTGAGCAGATCCATCTCGATGTGACAGGCCTCTTCAGCCAGGTCGTGCGTGACGACCGGGCTGCGGCCGTAGGCGTGTAGTGCCTTCAGTATGCCGACCGTGAACGTGCCCGATGAACCAAGCCCGGTGCCAGCCGGAATGTCGGCCATGCTGCCGAATTCGAGCGATGGCCCAACCCGGTGCGAGCGGAATGCTTCGCGGATGATGGGGTGCTCGATCTCTTCGATCGACGAGGTGCGTTCGAGCTTGGAGTACTTCAAGAAGTAGTCGGACGTGAACGTGCGGTTGAGCGAAATGAAGATGTACTTGTCAATGGCGGCCGAGATACAAAACCCGCCGCGCTGCTCGTAGTACGACGGCAGATCGGTGCCGCCACCACCGATCGAAATACGCAATGGTGTCCGGGTGATGATCATCTTCAACGCGCCTTTCGCCTATCAAACAGCTTCGAACCTGGAGTGAACAACCGACCTAAGCGCTACCCCGGAACCCGCCCGAATGCCCGCGCTTTCGACGACCCCTAGTTCAGTTCAGCAACCGGCAAGAGTGCACCTGAAGTCGGATGGCTTCCAGGTATGTTCACCTTGCGGTCATCCACCGGCCATCACGTTTCGGCCAGCGAAACGTGGGGTTGGTCACATATTCGGGGTGGGGCTTGCGCCGCGCCGGCGCAGCGTCCCCTCGGGTGTGTAAATCGTCTCCACCCAGTTACTCTCAGGAACACTTGCTACGGCCCTCTGCAGTTCGGTGATGGGCGCACCTGTCGTGTTTGCAAAGTAGATAACCATTTCTGGTCCTTCCGGCTTGTCAAAGAGCTCGAGGGACGGTCGCCAGTCTTGGTCGGCCTGGATCATGATCTGTTTCGGATGTTTCGTAAACGCGAAGATCCGAGATGCAGTCGAGATGTCGATCATGATTCGCTCGTGGGGATGGGCTTCGAGCATCTTGTCGACCATCGCCGTGGCCTGTCGCCAGCCGTCAAGTGTGGTGTCGAAGTCGCTTGGGGTATCGAGCTTCGCTAAGGGAAGTCCGAGGGCGGGACGGAAGACGCTGTTTTCGTTTTCCACCGGCGTGAGTTTCGGGTCGGAGAAGGTCAGCGCCGTTGTCACGAGGCCGGCAGCGCATGCGACTATGACGACGCTCTTGGTTAGTAGAGCTAACCGACCGGACGCCATCGACTTACGCCCTCGTTGTGCCAGTAGTGCAATCGAGACGGAGAGCGGTGTCATGAGCAATGGAGCGAAGTACCGGGCGGCGCCGGCCGTCTGCTGCGTCATCAACAGACGCAGAACTATCACTGGGAAAACCCCAGCAAAGAGCGGGAGCCAGTTTGCGCCTGACGGCGCGCGCTTTCGCCAAAGCAGTAGAAACGGGACCAAGACCACGAGTCCGGGGGCGACGCGAACCGTCCACTGCGAGACATACAAGAAGCTACTCATCAGTGTCGGGTTCTTCGGGAGCCACGTAAACGCGGCAGAGTCTTGCGGTCGAATCTGAGAGCTCTGCTGCTTGATCCAGAAGAATGCATCACCGATCACAAGGCGATTAGCGAGAAGCCACAGAAGCAGGGTGTAGAGACTGGGAAGACCGACGACGAAGCCAGAACGTATGCCGCGCATGAGATGCAAGCGAGATCGATCACGGCGCTGGAGCACCACGCCCACCGCAACGACGGGAACGAAAACTAACGCTTCGTAGCGGACGATAGTTGCCATGGAAAGTGCTAGAGCAATGATCAAAAGTGACTTATTCGAGGGGCGATGGGTCCAACTTAAGTACCCATTGAGAATCATGGCCAAGCAAAGGAAAAAGACTCCCTCGCTATTGCCGTTCGACTGGTGAAAGATGACAACAGGATTAAGCGTGTACACGAGGACAAGAACCGTTGTCAGCTTGTCGGACAGCCCCCAGTCCTTGCACGTCCGCACCAGGATGTAGGCGGCGGCAGCACCACAGAATGCCCCCTCAAATACGCCCGCGTAGGAGGCCTTGCCGAACCAACCAAGAATGATAATGAACGGCACCTGAAGCAATGTCGGCAGCGGCATCCAGACAAAGCCCATCGGTGCGAGACCCGGGTAACGGGAAGACACCATGGCCCGCGCATTTGCAGTGCGCGCCATGGCGTCGCCGATGGCATAGTTGAGCCCGGCACGCATGTAGATGCCCGCCGCTACGTACACCAACAACGACACGAGCGCTATGTTCCACTCAAGCGAACGGTCACGCTCGCCGACGAAGACCGGCTCGTCGTCGGTCCTGATGTCAGACTGTGACGGGGGAACGGGCTTGGGCTTTTCTTCGACTTCCCACGGGTCGTCAAACCACCCGGGTGGGGCCAACATGGTGTCCGCGCTCGGTTTCCCCGTGAACGGATTCGGCGGAGCAAACGGCGACTTCTTCGGTTTCGGCGGTGCGAACCTAGGAGGGTTGGCGAACCAGCTCATGAGGCCGGGCCGCCGCCGGTCGTGTCGTGCTTACCGGACAGGCCGTGAATCGTCTTCTCCCAGTGGGACGGCTGGAACACGTATTGCACCGCGGCCTTGACCGCCGCGATCGACATCATGATCCAGTAGAGCGGCGTGAGCAGTGCGGCGCGGTGGAACTTGTGTCTGCCGACCATGCTCTGCGCCATCATCAGGTTGAGATAGGTCAGCGAAAAGTTTCCGAAGAGCCAACACAACAGCGAGAGGTAGTAGATCCAGCGGGGCAGAAGGTCCTGGATGACAACGGGTTCGCTCACGAACCAAAGGATCGTCATGCTCCAGAACACGGGGTTGAGCAGCGCAAGCAACGGCGTGCCGCCAACGAAGAGGTTGAATTCAAGAAAGGCTCGCGGGCCGAGTTGCTTGTACAGCGTGACGGGGTGGCGCAGGTGCACGGCCCAGGTCTGGATGTAGCCCTTGTACCAACGGCTGCGCTGCTTGATCCAGTTGATGGCGTCGCTGTTCGCTTCTTCCCAAGTGACCGAATCAAGGATGGCGGTGCGGAAACCCAACCGATGCAAACGCATGCCAAGGTCGGCATCCTCGGTCACGTTGAAAGGGTCCCAACCACCGACGTCTTCGATCACTTGGCGGCGGAAATGGTTCGACGTACCGCCCAGGGGCACCGGCGCATCGCTCATCACAAGACCGGGCAGGAACTGAGCGAACCAGGTGGCGTACTCAAGGGTGAACCAAC
>JAYTKG010000136.1:0-4982 GCA_043730435.1 Acidimicrobiia bacterium
GCGGGAGCCTCGTCGAGCCACTTGAGCAGGTCTGCATCGGTTGCCTTGCGAAACGGGACGCTCATCGCCATTCCTTCAATCGTTCCGACAGCGTACGCCGTGCCCGGAACAACCGTGTCTTCACCGTAGGCAACGGCAGACCGAGCACCTCAGCAATTTCTTCATAACTCATGCGTTCGATCTCGCGAAGCACGACAATTGATCGGCTCACGCTGTCGAGCGAGTCGAGCGCCAGCCAGAGGCCGTCCACTGCGGCGCGGCCGGCAACGGTGCGTTCGGTGTCGATGTGGCCGACAGCCTGCTCGGTTTCACCCATCACCATTGGGTCGCGGGCTTCCTCCCGGCGACGGCGCAATGAGGACACAGCACAGTTGTGGGTGATGCGCAGCACCCAGTTCTTCAGCGGCGCGTCGCCCCGATAGTCACCAATGTGCTGCCACGCCCGAAGCAACGCTTCTTGCACCACATCCTCGGCCATTGTCCGTTCGCCCACGATCGACTGCGCCACCCGGTACATGGCGGGGCCGAACTCGGCTACGAGATCTTCGATCGGAACGGCGGCAAATTCACCCGGCGGTTGGGCGACAGCCGCGCTCACAACACGCCCCGATCACCGGGCGCGACAGAAAAGGCACTCGAATCGCAAACCGCGTTGAGGACAAATCGGAGGAAGTATGGAGGCATTGCGGCTGATTCCGGGCGAAAAGCTGTGATGCTCGACACGGAAGGATGCGAACGATAGTCGGCTCGGCTCGGTTCCCAAAGCAGCTGAATCGGCACTAAGCCGCAAGGTTTCGTGACCACCCCCGTTTTCCACGTACCGTGAGCCCATGAGCGGATGGAATTTCGCAGACGTTTGGGAAAATCACGCTGTTCGATTTCCGGATGCGCCCGCCCAGGTCTGGGGCCACCAGCGCACCACTTGGCGGCAGTTTGATCGGCGAGCCGACGGTCTGGCCCGCACGCTGCTGGCCGCAGGCGTCATTGAGCAGGACAAGGTTGCGCTCTACCTGCACAACCGACCCGAGTACCTCGAGTCGACCTTTGCGACCTTCAAGGCCGGGCTCGCGCCCGTCAACACCAACTACCGCTACGGCATCGAAGAACTGACCTATCTCTGGGACAACGCCGACGCCGTTGCCATCGTGTTCGAAGGATGCTTCACCGACCGAGTTGAGGCCGTGGGTCACCGCCTGCCCAAGTTGCGCACCTTCATCCACGTTGCTGACGGCTCAGGCCCTTGCCCTGACTGGGCGATGTCGTACGAGGACGCCGCTGCGTCTGCCACCGGACGCACTGTCGCACCTTGGGGTCGCAGCGGCGACCACCTTTTCATCCTCTACACGGGCGGCACGACGGGTATGCCGAAAGGCGTCATGTGGCGCCAGGAGGATCTGCTCCTCGCGCTTGACGGCTCGAACCGCAATCCGTTGCCGCCCGAGGTCGACTGGGAGGCTCTGGCGCAGCGAGTGACCAAACCCGGGCCGACCAACCTGCCTGCCGCGCCGCTCATGCACGGCACTGGCGGCCATAACGCGTTCAGTAACTTGCTGCTGGCGGGCTGCATCGTTACCACCACCGGGCGCAGCTTTGACGTGACCGAGCTGCTGGAAACAATCGCTCGCGAGCGGGTGAAGTCGATCTCCATCGTGGGCGACGCCTTCGCCAGTCCTATCCTGCGTGCGCTCGACGCCGAACCGAATCGGTTCGACATCACCTCACTGCGCGTCATCGTGTCCTCGGGCGTGATGTGGAGTGCAGAGAACAAGGCCGGGCTCCTGCGCCATAATCCGCGCCTCATCATGGTGGACGCCCTTGGCTCCTCCGAAGCAATCAGCATGGCCACCAGCACCACCACGGCCGATACCAACGAAAGCACGGCGACGTTCAAACCCCGCACCGACACCGTGGTGTTGAGCGAGGACGGTCGCATCATTGCGCCCGGCACCGGCGAACGCGGACGACTGGCCCAACCCGGTCGTCTACCGATTGGCTACTACAAGGATGAGACCAAGTCGGCAGCCACTTTCCAGACCGTAAACGGCGTGCGCTATTCCATTCCGGGCGATTGGGCGGAGGTGGATGCCGACGGCACTATCCGCCTGCTCGGACGCGGTAGCCAGTGCATCAACACCGGCGGCGAGAAGGTCTACCCCGAAGAGGTGGAGGAGGCGCTCAAGCTCCATCCCTCCGTCGCCGATGCCGCCGTGGTCGGTGTACCCGATGAACGATTTGGCCAGGCCATCTGCGCGCTCGTTGAGCCGTCCAACCCGGTGACAGGCATCAACGCGGCCGAACTCATCGTCCATGTGAAGGCCACGTTGTCCGCCTTCAAAGCACCCAAGCGCATCGTGACCGTCCCATCCATCGGCCGGGCCGCCAACGGCAAGCTCGACTACAAGGCACTGACGGCGTTGGCTGAGCGTTCCCTGTGAATGTTGATGGCGGGGAATGCGCTGCCTGACGAAGTAGGTTGACGCCCGAGAGCACCTTTCCGACAACGCTCCCAGGAGTATCACCCCATGCCCAATCCCGTTCTCAACGACAAAGCCTTCCGCGAAGCCTCCGGCGCCGGCTGGGCCGCCCCCCACAGCGCAACCCAGTACATCCCTGGAATCACCGACGGCCCCTCGTCGCCCATGGCATCCACTGGTCGCATGACCATGTCGGGCACCATGACGGCCACGGGCGTGCTGTTCGCCCTTCTGCTTGCCGCCGCCTTCTTCGGTTGGAATCGAGTCTCGGCCAGCGGTTCAACCGGCTGGATTCTCGGCGCCATTCTGGGCGGCTTCGTCCTCAGCATGATCCTTCGGTTCAAGCCCAAGTTCGCCATGATCCTGGCGCCGTTATACGCCATCGTTGAAGGTGTTGCCGTCGGTGGCATCTCGAAGTACTACGAGAAATCGCAAGGCGGCATCGTCATGCAAGCTGTTGGCGCCACGCTCGGCGTCTTCGCCATCATGTTGGTGCTCTACAGCACGCGCATCATCAAAGTGACCGACAAGATGCGCCGCGTTGTTGGTGCCGCCACGCTCGGCCTCATGCTGTTCTACGGTCTGTCACTTCTGCTCGGCCTGTTCAACATCCAGATGCCGCTCATCCAATCAGCCACGCCATTCGGCATACTGTTCAGCGTGTTGGCAGCAGGTCTGGCGGCATGGCACCTCGCCCTTGACTTCGACAATATCGAGAAGTGGACGAAGGCCGGATCACCCAAGTACATGGAGTGGTACGCCGGTTTTGGCCTCATGGTCACCGTGGTTTGGCTCTACCTTGAGCTGCTCCGGCTGCTCTCCAAGCTGAACCGCCGGTAACGTCTCGCCAACGCCCGGGTTCGGCCCCTTCTGGTGGCTGAACCCGGGCGTTAACCGTTTTCACCAGGCTCGTTGAGAAACTGAGAGACAACCTGCACAAAACAGCACTGTTCTTACCTCACTTCTGTGGTGAGCACGCCGATCATTGAGGACATGTCCCGTAGGACCATCCTCACCATCTCATCCCTCGTTGCCACCGCCACCATGGCTGCAGCGCCCGCCCTCGCCGCCGACGCTCCTGCGCCTGCAGCCGAAACCCAGGCACCGTCGTCCGCGGCTGCCGCACCCCCGTCGGCTGCACCTTCGTCGGCTGCGGTTGCGTCGTCGGAAGTGGCGGTGTCGAGCAGCGCTGTCGCCAACGATTCGTCGACTCCAACGACTGTGGCGAGCAGCGACTCGACCACGGCCGGAGCTGCGGGTTCGTCCACCAGCGTCGCCGGCACCGTGTCGTCGCTTGCTGGAGACTCGACGTCGGTTGTGGCCGGAGCGTCTTCGACGACGAGCATCGCAGGAACCGGTTCGTCCACCACGACGGCGGCTGCCAAGCCCGGCGCAGGTCCGGCCACCACGGCTTCCAAGGTTGCGTCCGCTGGCGCAGCCAGCACGACCACAACGTCAGTCGACCCGGCGGCAGCCGTCAACAAGTCGGTGTTCGCGACACCGGTTGCCGGATGGCCGATCCGTCCGATCGTGTTCCCGACGCTCGGATCTAGCAGCTATTACGACGGCTGGGGGGACTATCGCGGCGATATTGCGACCCACTTCCACATCGGCGTCGACATCCTCGGCTCCAAGCTGCAGCCACTGGTTGCTGTTACCAACGGCCAGATCAGCCACATCGTGCAGAACCACGTCACCGCCGGTTGGGGTTTGGTCATCACCGATGACGAAGGTTGGGACTACCGCTACTACCACATGAACAACGACACGCCCGGCACCGACGATGCGTCCAACACGGCACGGTGGCGTTTTGCTCCCGGTATCACCGAAGGCAGCCGCGTGGTTGCTGGCCAGCTCATTGGTTACATGGGCGACAGCGGCGACTCTGAAGCCACTACTCACGTCCACTTCGAAATCCATCGCCCCGACGGCACGCCGGTCAACCCGTTCCCGAGCGTGCGCGCTGCGGAGAAGGGCACTCGCTGCAACCCGGTGAAGGGTCTGGGTGACATGCCGAACTTCGTGCCCCCGACCGATGCCGACGCAGAGATCGTCACCGCAGACGCCTACTCGGGTATCGGCAGCTTCACGCTGTCGGCCAACGGCACCGTCTTCCGTGTGGGAACCGCCCGCCAGATCGGCGACCCACGCTTCAACCAGGTCGACGGCCCCTGCAACGAACCCGGCAAGTAAACACCTCCCCCTACGGCAACAGCCCCTCGCTCTCGGGCGAGGGGCTGTTTCGTTTTTGAGGCTCAAGCGTTCTAAGGCCTAGCGACTTACCTGGCTGCCGATATGACTGACGAGTCGCCAGCGGCCGTCGGTCAGCACGAACATGTTCATGGCCGCCACCGTGGCACCCGACGCGTCGTTGAGCACATTTTCGTCGCACGTCACCCAGGCGACATCGCCTTCGACCTCGACGACCTCGTTCGTGATGATGAACTGGTTATTCCCACCATTGGTGAGGAGCGTGAACCAGGCAGCGGCCACCTGCTTCCACCCGCG
>JAYTKG010000137.1:0-31580 GCA_043730435.1 Acidimicrobiia bacterium
GGATGGCGGCAATGTCGTCGAGTACGTCGTCAAGCGTTGACGCCATCTGTTGATGTACCTCGAACGGATCATCGCCTGAGACAAAGCGCGGTGCGTAGCCGTAGCCACGCAACAACGACGCAAGCTCATCTTCGGGAACGCGGGCCAGAACAGCGGGGTTCGCGATTTTGTAACCGTTGAGGTGCAGCACTGGAAGGACCGCGCCGTCGGTCACCGGATCGAGAAACTTATTTGAGTGCCAACTGGCAGCCAGCGGGCCGGTCTCGGCTTCGCCGTCACCAACGACGCAACACACCAGCAAGTCCGGGTTGTCAAACGCCGCACCGAATGCATGAACCAGCGCGTAACCAAGCTCGCCGCCTTCGTGGATCGATCCGGGTGTCTCGGGCGCGACATGACTCGGAATACCGCCAGGAAACGAGAACTGTCGGAACAACGAGCGGAGACCATCTTCGTCGCGGGTTATCGATGAATACACCTCGCTGTAGGTGCCCTCCAAGTAGGCGTTGGCGACAAGCGCCGGCCCACCGTGACCGGGCCCAGTCACGAACAATGCATTGAGATCACGATCGTTGATCACTCTGTTCATGTGAGCGTAGATCAGATTCAGACCGGGCGTCGTCCCCCAATGACCAAGGAGGCGCGGTTTCACGTGATCGGCCAGCAGCGGCTCGTGAAGCAGTGGGTTGTCGAGCAAGTAGATCTGGCCCACCGACACGTAGTTCGCAGCCCGCCAGTACGCGTTGATCAGCTGAAAGTCGGTCGGCTCCACCACGGCTCTGGCATTCACCAGCCCTTCGCTGTGTTCTGTAGCCATTTCAAGCTCCTTGTCACCATCCGCAAAACGACGCGAAGGGGTGGTACCCCTGTGACGACAACAACGAAACGCTGGCTTGCCAACCTTCGCAGGATCAACCGTCGTGGTCACGCCGACCTGAGTCGATCTCCGCAATGCCGGGTCTAACCAGTGCAAGCCAGAACCCACGGTGGGAATCGTCAATCCGATAGGGCCTCCATCATTGCCATGTCGGCCAACAGGTCACGGCCCGCCGGTCTACCTGACGACACGTCACCCCCTCCCGCGCGTTACGTCCCTTCATTCGCGCATTAGGCCCTTTCACTCCAGCCGGATCGCCTCATGCGGGTCTATCGCGCGAATGGATGGAACGTAATGCGCGAATGGCGGTGACCACCGACCCCTTGGATCCAGTCATTTCGTCCTTCGACGACTGGATCCGCCGATCACGACCGCTCGACAGGCGACGGGTATTTACTTAACCGCAGAGGGCGACCGGACCCACGGATCGAGGGCCGGTCGTTGTCGTGTCCGAGCCGCCATGCGTCAGATCCAGCCGGCCCCGCGGCAGATGCGAATGGCGTCGAGTCGGTTGCGGGCGCCGACTTTGCTGATGGCGTTGGACAGATAGTTACGCACCGTCGCTGGCGAGAGAGCGAGTTGTTTGGCGATGTCGTTGGTTGATCCGCCGGTTTGGGCGGCTCGGAGCATATTCGTGACCGTGCCAGATTTCGCCGAACTGCTCGGCACGAGACGGGCAATCAAGGTTGCCGGCACAATCGACGGCCATCCGTTCACCGCAACGCTCATGCCCTCAGGAAACGGGCCGCACTGGCTCCCGATCAAGGCCGCGTTGTGCAAACTCATCGGCAAAAACCAAGCCAGCGAACAGGTCGACTTCCACCTCGATCAGCGGCTGTCATGAGACAGGTCGTCGACCGCGTCGGCCGTCAGATGTTGTGGCCGAGTTCGGTTGCGGCAGCTGCCCAAAAAGACTCGAGAACCGGATTACCTCCAGGACCTCCCAGCTCTCGTTGGGTGAGGAGAATGGCGATGCTGTCGTCGGACGGAACCACGTAGGCCGAGGTGCCAGTGCCGCCGACCCAGCCGTAGCGGCCAACCACGTTCCATGGATTGAGGACGGTGATGTCAACACCGCCGCCGTATCCCCATGATTGGCCATCGAGGAAGACGGTGTCAGTGGCACGGATTGCCGGTGTCAACTGATCGGTCCAGCGAGCTCTCGCAAAACCCGGGGTGCTGCGAGCTCATGCAGAACGTCGCCAATTGGATCATCGAGACCGATGTGACCGTCGGCGACAAGTGTGAGGACGGCTGCAGCCGTGATCGACTTACCGGCCGATGCGATCCGGAACAGCGAGTCTTCCCGCATCGGCGGCCCGCCGACGGTCTGGTCGCCGAGCACAGTCACTTCTACGTCGGCACCTCGCGCGACGAGCGCTACCAGTCCAGCGACCTCACCCGAGTCCACATGGTGCACAAGGGAATGACTCATTGACGACATGCCGCTGAGTCTCGCGCCGGGGCCAGAAGGCCGCAACGCCGTCAAACTTCATCGCTGATCAGATGCGTGGCCGTCGTGATGGTGGCCGCTTCACGCGCCGGCTCGGCGACAGTGGCTTGGTGGTTGCGAAGCCGCGTACGAGCGCTGTGATCGCGTTGCGCCAGATCACCTCGCCACCTTCCGCACCGCTGAGCATGCCGCGCAGTTCCATGGTTGCCAAGCCTTCGGTCAGCGCATGCACCGAGCGGGCTGCGTCAAGATCACTCATGACACCGAGCCCGCCACTCGCGTCGAGACGAGCCAGGTGCGATCGCAAACGGCCGAACGCGCCAGCCGATACCTGTGCGAACTCATCACCGAGCCGAAGTCCGGGAACCAGCCGCAAGAACACCAGCCCGTACATGGCCGGATGCTCGAGCGCCGTACGACGAAAACCGTCGACCGAGATCGTGACGATGTCCTCGACCGGATCATCGGTAGACACACAGGCATCGATCGCTTCACTGAGCAGGTCGAACAGCCCGATCGCTAACGCTTCGAGCATGCCGTCCTTCGACCCGAACACGCTGTAGACGGCACGGGTCGTGGTGTCGATCGCCTCGGCGACGGCGCGGACTGACGCCGCTTCTGCGCCGTTGGCCTCGATGATTCGCTCCGCAGCGGCGAGCAACGCAGCGCGGGTGGCATCGTCGTGTTCCCGGCGTCGTCCCATGCCTTGACAAGCTATCGCAACTACGTTACGTTACGCTGTAACGTAACGTTGTAGCTAAAAGGAGTGCCATCCTGATGACTGCCAAAACCATTCAGACGATCTCCCTGATGGCAGCAACGCTCACAAGTGGGCTGATGGCGGGCGTGTTCGGGCTCTACGCCCACACCATCATGCGCGGCTTGGGCAAAACCGACGACCGCACCTTCGTCGCCGCGTTCCAGGCGATCGACCGGGCAATTGTCAACCCGCTGTTCATGTGCACGTTCTTTGGCGCGCTGGTATTCAGCGGCATTGCGAGCGCGCTGAGCTTCGGCAACGGGAGCCGTTCCACGTTGCCATGGGTTCTTACCGCGACCGCCTTATACCTCGTGATCGTTGCCATCACAGTGGCTGTCCACCTGCCGCTCAACGACGCCTTGAAAGCCGCCGGCAACGTCGACACGATGGCCGACCTGAGGCAGGCACGCGAGAAGTTTCACGAGACTCGATGGATCGCCTGGAACATCGTCCGCGCAGTGGGCAGCACTATCTCCTTCGGATGCCTTGCGTGGGCACTCGTGCTCGGCGGCCGTAGCTGACTCATGGTCGCCGTCGAGGAGCTGTGTTGCGCCGCCGAGCGCGAGTCATTTGGCCGCTTCGTGGACAAGCCAGGTGCCGATTTTCTTGGCGCTGGTGGTCGTCGTCCACCGACAGGTTGCCGATGTCAGCGAGCGCGGGCCGACGCGTCGTTCGGGTTGATCGAGACGTTCAACTTCGATGTAGCCGTAGTCGTGCTCGCTCGGTGGGATTGGCCGTCGGAACCGGCCGCTGGCTACGGCTTTTGTCAGCGGACAGTCCCGACCACACGCGCAGTGGCCGCTCGGCTCAGGAGATCCGGGGACTAGTTCCTTCGTCGGAAGATGCTGTATCCGCCGGGGCCGACGATGCAGCCAGCCACTATCAGGATGACCCCAAAAATGATTTGACCCTGAAACAACTGCACGATGCCGACGATTACCAGAATCGCTGCAATGATCCACAAAATAGTGCTGTTCATGTTGCCTCCACAGTTGAGTTACCGAATCCCTACCCTCCATAAGCTTCACGCAAACATTGTTTCGTCAGGGATTGAGCGGCGGCTTGGAACAATCACATGACGAGCCATTGCTTGCCGTCGAGGAATTCTCGGGCTGCGTCTAGATGTCCGGCGTGGCATGAGGTTTCGACGATCATATGCAGGAGAACGGATCGCACCGTCGGGTAGTCAGCGCCCCACTCGTCCCAGCGGGGATCGCGCTGTGCGGGCGCGTCGAAGGGCTTCACCGTGTGGAGGACGCGGTCCGACTCGGCGATCTCGTATTGGTAGAGCGCGACAATGCTCTCGGCCGACTCGTGGTCGCCGATCTTCCAATCTCCGTTCGGTTCGGTCGGGAAGAAACCGTCGAGTGATTGGCCGCCAATGATGGTCCGGAACCAGTAGTGCTCGTCGGCCAGCGCAAGATGCTTCAACATCCCAAGACACGCCCACCCTGATGGCAGTACCGGCCGCAACAGTTGATCAGAGCTCAGTCCCTCGATTGCGGCAAAGATGTGTTGGCGCTGGTGGTCGAGTGACTCGATGAGCTCGCTCATTTCATTGGCTGCCATCGTGGTTCCATCTTCTCGGAGGTTTAAGACAGGAGCCGCCCGTTCGTTGCTCGGAGGGTCGAACACGGGGAGCTTCGCGGTGAAGCAGAGAGTCAGCCTTTAGGTCCGGGTTTCTTATCGAACGTTCAGGTCTGCTTCATCAAGGGCTTAGGCGGGCGGCGTTGAGTGGGTGATGTCAACAACGACTGAGTGTCGAACGAAGTGGCACTCGCTACCTCACGAAGGAAATCCCCCAAATCATGCGCAAGTCAATTGTTATCGCCGCACTCGCTTCCACCGTTGGTGGCATGGGTCTCGGCGCCGTCCTGACTGTCCCCAATCTCGCCTCCGCCGCAACAACCGACACGACGGTCGCCTCCTCGTCGACCACGTCGGCAGCCAAAGCTTCAGCGAAGCCTGCCGATGGCACCACGAAAGTCAAGGCTGCCGGTGTCGAGTCCACCCAGAACGCCGCCGCGGCCAAGGTGCTAGGTATCACGGAAGCCGAACTGAAGACTGCGATGCAGGGTGGCAAGACGATCGCCCAGGTTGCTGCCGACAAGGGCGTCGCGGTTGACAAGGTCATCACTGCCATGGTCGATGACATGAAAGTCAGGGTGGCGGCGGCACTGACTGCCGGCACGATCACCCAAGCCAAGGCTGACGCTGAACTGGCGGAGGCGCCGAAGGAAACGACCGACAAGGTGAACAACGTGAACAAGGGCCGCGGCGGCAAGGGCGGTCACGGTGCTGGTGTAGAGAGCGGCCAGAATGCTGTCGCCGCGAAGATCCTCAGCATGACCGACGCAGAACTGAAGACAGCGCTGCACGGCGGCAAATCCCTCGCTCAGATCGCCGCCGACAAGAACGTGCCGGTCAGCACCCTCGTGACCGCGATGGTTGATGATGTGAAAGCCAAGGTAGCGGCAGCGCTGACTGCTGGCACGATCACCCAAGCCAAAGCTGACGCTGAACTGGCCGAGGAGCCGGCCGAGACGACCGACAAGGTCAACGCCGTCCACACCCCCCGCGAGAGTGGCCGAGGCAAGGGCCAGGACGCCAACAAGGGCACGACCTCACCGAAAAAGGCCACCCCGAGCACCCCGAGTACCACGACCGGCTGAATCAACCTGCCCCTAGAAAACCTGCCGCGTTGGCCCGACCGTCACGGTCGGGCCTTCGGCATGCAGGCCAGTTGGACGAATCGCGAAAGCCCAAATACTCGCGGTAGCGAAGGCCCTGAAGCTTTGAAGGAGACTGTCCGCTATGCGGATCCTGGTAGTTGAAGATGACAAAGCGGTCCGAGACGCCCTGTCTCGGGCGCTGCGCGTGGAGGGCTATCTCGTCCAGCTTGTCGCTAACGGCGGTGACGCGCTCGCCTCGCTCGCTGAACGCACCCCGGATGCGGTGATCTTAGATGTTGGGCTTCCCGGTCTCGACGGCCTGGAAACCTGTCGGCTCCTGCGAGCCAAAGGTGACGAAGTGCCGGTGCTCATGCTCACCGCCCGTGCCAGCCTGAGCGACCGGGTCGCCGGGTTGGACGCGGGCGCCGACGACTACCTGGTGAAACCCTTCGAACTGGAAGAGCTCTTCGCCCGGCTGAGGGCAATGCTGCGCCGACAAGTCACCGCCGAAGCCAACGCCGCTTCGCTCGCGTTCGGAGACCTGCAACTCGACTCAAAAACGCGGGACGTGACCCGAGCGGGACGGGAACTCACGCTCACCCGAACCGAGTTCTCGCTCCTCGAACTCTTCCTCAAGAACCCTCGTCAAGTCCTCACCCGCGACGTCATCTTCGAACGGGTGTGGGGCTATGACTTTGGGACGAACTCCAACTCGCTCGAGGTGTACATCGGCTACCTGCGACGCAAACTCGAAGACGTCGACGGCACCCGTCTGATCCACACCGTCCGCGGTATCGGATACGTCCTGCGAGAAAACGCGCCATGACCCTGCGAACCCGGCTCACTCTCGCCGCCACGATCGCCGCCGCGGTCGCAGCGCTCGGTGTCGCGCTCATCGGTATCACCTACAGCCGCCACCAGCTCCGCACCGAAGTGGATGCCGGTCTGCGTCGTGAGGTCGCCCGGCTCGATTTCCAACGGCTCATCGGGAACCAGAAGGGTGGCCGCAAGGCTGGCGGTCCGCCCGATCGCGGCGGAAACTCGGCAGAAGTCATTGACGCCACCGGCAAACTCATCTCCCAAAACCAGTACGCCGATCCGCTCCCCGTCGAACCGAGCGACTTGCTCGTCGCGTCCGGAAAAGCGCCGGCGAGGTTCCGGGACGAGCAGATCGGTGATGTCCACTACCGCGTGATCACTGCGCCGATCTCGAAAGGGTACGCCGTCCTCCAAGCCAGAGCCGTTGACGACATCGATCTCACCGTGAACAACCTGACGAAAGCATTCGCTGCGCTCGGCGTGCTCGGTGTCGCGATCGGCGCGCTCCTCGGCACGATCACGGCGCGGAAGGCGCTACGGCCCGTGACCGAACTCAGCAACGCAGCACGAGACGTCGCGCTAAGGCAAGACCCCAGGCTCCATATACCCGAAACGGGCGGCACGGAACTGGCCACGCTCGCGCACAGCTTGAACACGATGCTTGGGTCGCTCGCCGAGTCCCGCGAGCATGAACGCCGCCTGATTGACGACGCCACCCACGAACTTCGCACGCCGCTCACAAGCCTACGCACCAATATCGAAGTCCTCGCCGCCGGAAAGCTCACCGACCCCGACGACCACGCCGCGCTCCTTCACGATCTTCGCTCCCAAACTTCCGAGTTTGCCGCGCTGATCGGTGACCTCGAAACGGTGGCTCGCAACGAAGCAACCGACAACGCGTCAACCAGCTGTCGGCTCGATGACATCGTCGAAGCCGCCGTTCGACGTGCCCAACGGCGCGCCGGGGACATCACCATCCAGTTCACGACCAACAACGCGACCGCCGTGCATGGCGACGGGGCGATGCTTGAACGGGCCGTGCTTAACGTGCTCGACAACGCCGTCAAATGGTCCCCCGTCTCCGGGACGGTGACCGTCGACGTCACCAGCAGCACGATCACGTTCCATGACAACGGTGCAGGTATCGCGCCGCAAGATCTCCCTCACGTTTTCGACCGATTCTGGCGAGCCCCTACAGCGCGCTCCATGCCCGGCTCCGGCCTCGGACTCGCCATAGTTCAACAAGTTGTCCACGCCCACCACGGCACCATCACCATCACCAGCCCAGCCGAAAGCGGCACTACCGTCACCATCTGGCTGCCGTCGGAACCGGCCGCTCGCTAGCGCTTTCGTTGAGCGGATGGATGGATGGTCGGTGCGTCTGGTCCAAGAGCGCGAGCGAACCGTTGCGTCGATGGACGACTGGCGCGACGATGGCTGAAACGACACGGAGGTGACCGTAACCGGCACCGAGAACGCTGGGTTCCTCACGGTGTTTCCGTCCGATCTGAGCGGCACTCGCCCCATTCCCGCCACGTCGAACGTCAACTGGTGGGGAAGCGGTCTGACGCTCGCGAACTCCACACTCACGGCGGTCGGTGGCGAGACCTACATCGTCATCCGGTGTTCGGGTTCGGGCGGGACGCACGTGATTGTCGACCTACAGGGGTACATCCCGTTCGTGCCGGTCTGATCTGCCCAGTTCACTGACCTCGACCACCGCCGTTGAGTAGAAGGCAGTCGGCCGGGATGCAGGGCTTGATAGTCGGAACGGTTCGGTTGCGTTGGACCCCGAGTAGATCCCACCACGACATCGATCGACGAGCAAGCACGAACGGTTGCGAGGTTGATTGAGAATCGGTGCAGATCACATCGATATCGGTTGGGCCCCGACGAGGATCACGTCGTACTGGCCCGACCCCGACGACAACGAATTCTGCGTGCTCAGCTCCCAGTAGCGCGTTCGGCCAGACGACGGCGTCAGGGTGTGGACGTTCGCCTTCAGGTCAATCGGTCGAGCTGTGCGGTGCCGTTTGTGAGGTGAAGGTACGGGACGCGGCGCAGACCCATCATCCAGTAGCCAGGCGAGACGTCCTGTGGAGTGGCAACGTCATCGAGGGTGATTTCTTCGCTCGCGTCGTGGCCGATGATGGTGGCCCTGTCGCCAAGGCCGGCTGTCGGCACCGTGCTGATGTCGACCACGGTGTACTCGGCGGTGACGGACAGCACCGGGCAACGCTGCCCTCGCACGAGCACGCGGGCTCCAGGAGCAAACCGGGACCCGTTGTCAATGCCGAACAGGATGACGGCGGTGCGCTGTGCTCGGCTCACTCGACCATCGGCGAGGTCGTCACCCGATTTGTGTTGGCCAATGTGGATAAGCGGCGCGGTGAGGCACGACAGTGCGCGCTGGAAACCGAACGCTTCTGCGCTCACCCCGGTGAGCGGGCTAATGCCGTAGACAAGGTGGCCCGGCGCAACGGTGTTCAGTTCGTCGGGGAGGTCGCTCAGAAGTGCACCGCTCGCCGCGGCCTGAGCGAATTCGATCGTGATGCCGTGTTCGGCCTCGACGCCGCGAACAAGGGCGGTGAACGCGGCAAGCCGGCGTTGTGCCCACAACCTTCCGGCATCGTCGCCGAACGGCAGGTGCGTGTAGACGCCCTCAAGTTTGAGGCGCGGCTCGGCGAGGACGGCGCGGATGAAATCGGTGGCCTCGTCGAACCGTACGCCGAGCCGACCGAAGCCGCCGTCAACCTCGACGTGCACGGCAACGGGAGCGCCACCGGACGCGGCCGCAGCCGCTTCAAGCCCGGCGCGATCCCCAATAGTTGGGGTGAGGTCGTGTTCGAGCAGGTACGGAATGCCGGCGGGAAGTTGCGACGCATACATCAAGATCGGCAGTTGGGCACCGGCTCGGCGAAGGGCGAGCGCCTCGGTAACGTTGGCCGTGGCGAGCGCGTCAACGCCCAGTCGCTCAAGGTGCAGACCGACCGATTCGACCCCGTGGCCGTAGGCGTTAGCCTTTACCGGCACGATCATGCGCAGCGGCCGCTGCGCGCGCTTGCGGATGAGCTCGATGTTGTGGCTGATGGCTCCGAGGTCGATGGTGGCGAGTACCGGCCGAGCGGCAGCCTCGGACGATGGTGACGTCATCGGGTCACGAGGCAATCCTCGCCGAGCGCCACCAGCGCCGGCACGTCGGTACCCACCAATCGACATCCCAAAGCCTCCCAAATCGAACCCTATTAGAAATTCGTCCGGAATCGATTGGTGATGGGTCGCAACACCGTACGTTGTGTGCAGTACATCTATGTCACAGAAATGGAGGAGACATGGGGAGCGGTGCGCAAAGGGTGGCCGTGCCGACCGGCGGCTGGGTGTTGTGGATTCCCGTTTCGGTGCCACGTCCAGCCCAGAAGCGTAGAAAGCAGTCCGGTGATGCTGGCCTCGAGCCCCGCTTCGGGTCTTACCGCTTCGGCGGGGCCGGGCGCACACCGCGGCCGACCGAGTCAACCGTCAGGGTGCCGGCTACCAGTGACTCGGCGACCTCGGTCAGCCCGCGATTGTTGTTGCGGGCGAATGCTCGCAGGCGTGAGAAGGCGACGTCCATATCGACGTCATGGCGCCCGGCGATCATGCCTTTGGCCCGTTCGATAGCGATGCGACTGTCGAGGGCATGGCGCAACTGACTCTCGCGAATAGCGGCCTGACGGGTGGCGTTGTCTTGGACAATGGCGATACTGGCAACATCGGCCAACGCTTGGGCGAGAGCGATATCGGTGGTGGACAGGCTTGTTGGCGTGGAGATGAAAAGGTTAAGGCAGCCGAGAATGTCGTGACGCAGCCGCAGCGGCACTGCGCAGACCGATGGGAACCCGGCGCGGAGACTTTCCGACGCGAACTGGGGCCACGCAGTCGGTTGCGTGAGGTCAGCGCTGACCACGACTTCCCCTGTCGTGAAGCAGTCGAGACAGGGGCCCTGCTCGTTCTGAATCTGGAAGAGTTCCAGCAGTTCGATTTGCTCGTTTGACGCCGCCATCACCCTCAGCTGGCCGGCAGCGTCGGCCAGCAATATCCCGGCCGCGCTTACGTCGAGCAGTTCGACACAGCGCGCCGCCAGTACGGTAAGGACCTCGATGACGTCGAAGGCGTCAACCAGGGTGTCGACGATTTCGACGAACGTGACCGCGGTGAGGGCCTTTCGGTCAATGGCTCGCAGATGTTGTTCGTCCTCGGTCATTCCTTAGGCGCTTTCTGTGGGTGGGATGCGGTCGTCAACCAGCCGCAGCCGTCGCCCGACGATGTCGCTCGCTACCTCGCGAACGGGCCTGGCGATGGTGAAGGCGTGGGCGCGAATGCGGGCGAGCGCCTCGGCCACGGGGATTTGCAGATGACTCGAAACCATGCCGGAAGCCTGATGGATTTCGGCCCGGTGCAGTGCCGCGTCTTCCAGTCCGTCAGCGAGCATGCCAGGTGGCGCGGCATCCTGCAGGCTAAGCAGCGTCTCGGTGAGAATCTCGACCATGGCGGCACCATCCTCGTACTGGGTGGGGCTGAGGTCGCCCCGCTCCTGCTGATAGAGCGACAACACACCCACGGTAGCGCCGCCCAACGAAAGGGGAAAGGCAAACGCAGCAAAAATTCCCTGCGAGCGGGCCAAGTCGACGAACGATGGCCATTGCGCGGCACGGTCGCTGTCGAAGGAGGGGGGCGAAGACCGGCTGGCGCAGACGAAACGCATCAGGGCAAGGGCCAGTGCCGTTCATGAACTGGGCGTCTTCAAGCTCGATGGCGGGGCTCGAAACACACAGCGGCCCCGCTTGGTCGCCGCCCATCAACGTGATGCCCGCCCCGGTGACAGCCAACACCTCGACACACGCTTTACACATGCCTTGGCGTCTCGCCCGGGCCGCCTCGCGAGCGAACCCGACGGCGATGCGGGTCGACTGTTCAAGATTCACGCGACCACATCCTGCCGCGCTTGGCCGCGCAGTGCGGCGCTAAAGGTCAAAGTGTGGGCTGGTGAGTTTCCAGGATGGCCAGGAACCGGGCGGGCTGCTCGACGGCGTTTTGTAGGCGAAGTGATCCGCCACGTTTTCGCAAAGCGTTGCGGGCGGCAACGAGTTGGCCGTAGCCGGCGCAATCGAGGAATGTAAGCCTGCTCAAGTCAACGACCACGGACGTGATTTGGCCAGCGACGCACGCTTCGTAGGCCAGCTGGCGTGAGGCGACTGTGCGAAAGAACAATGAGAATAAGGGTTTAGCCCGGCGTCTTCATGGGTAAAGGCAACTGTGAGGCTCGCTTTAAAAGTGAATCGTCGTCGTGCCCGCCCCCTACCGTTAGGCCTCCGCAACGAATGCTCCCCGACTCCGTTCAAGATCGCGTCGCACCCGTAGCAGGACTTGGAAGCATGGCGCCACCGGGCGGGTCGCGGCGCCTCGTTGATGAGGTTTTGATCTCGTTCAGCGACATTCCCGAGCTGGTGAGCGCCCAGATCGAAGCGGCGCTGGTACGAGCGGCGATCAACGAATCCGATGAGGGCGTGGCCATCTTCGATCTTTCCGGGGCCGAGCCCATGATCCGGTTCGCGAATGATCGGTACGCCGCCATGTACGGAGAGAGTAACGATGCGGTAACGGGATCACCGTCGGGTGCGTTTCCATCGCTGGTCGGACCGGCCGAACGACTTTTTGTGCTGGCGGAAATCGCCAAACTTGAACAGGGTGCGGTGCTACGACTGCATAAGACGATCACTCGATCAGATGGGTCGACGCTGCCGATCGACACCGAGATCCAGCCGCTTCGTACCGATCACGATCTCATTTTGGTGCGCTGGACCGACGCCTCGGACCGACTTGCCGCCGAGGCGGCCAAGTCGGATGCCAAGGAGTCGGTCACACTTTCCGACGAGCGTGAGAGGGTCGCCCGCGACATGCACGACACCGTCATCCAGCAACTGTTCGCCACCGGGCTCGCTCTCGTGTCGGGCGCCAATCGCACCACCGACCCCGAGCTGGCAGATCGTTTGAACAAAGCGGTCGACGAGATCGATGGCGCCATTCGTCAGTTGCGAACGGTGATCTTCGCGTCGGGCGGTGGCCGCGTCGCCGATGATAGGCGCGGCGCGTGTCATGCGCTCACCGCTATCGCCGATGATGCCGGACGCATGTTCACGCAACGCCCGAACATCACTATTGATCCCAGCGTGGACGAGAGTCGTTGGCGGCCGGTGCATCTTGACCTTGAAGCGGTTTTGCGTGAGTGCCTTACGAACGTGGCTCGTCATGCCAACGCCGACGCGGTATCGATCACGTTGACGTGCACTGATGCCAGGTTGGAACTTTGCGTGCACGATGACGGCATTGGCGTGTCAGCCGATGGGGCGACCGGCGGAAACGGATCGGGCAACCTGGCGGTGCGGGCCGAACAACACGGCGGCACGTTTCGTCTCCAGCCGGGCGACCCGAACGGAACCACCGCCACCTGGTCTATCCCCGTGCCGGCCTGAATGGGCGGGAGACGAAACGGACACTAGCCCGGCCTGTAGAGATCATGGCGCAACCCAGCGCAGTCGATGTCTCAGTGTCGACCATTCGGGGAACAGCAAAGACATGAAGAATCGATTCGGTGGATGACCGTGTTTTCCGACAACGACCAAGGACAGTTGCGTGCGATCGGCGACGAAGTGCTCGAGCGGTGGCGCTCAGCGATGGCCGATGGCAACCACGCCCTCGTGGGGGAATTGGTTCGCACCTCCCACGCGCTCCGCGACGCGAAGCGCACACTTGGCCAGCCTGCCATTCCTGCCGTTGCGGCATAGGACAAAGACCCAGAACTGAGAACGTGTAGTACCGGCCGAACGGCCGTACGGCCGATTCGGGGTGACCAATGTCGTCAACGTAATCCCGATCATCCCGATCATCCCGATCATCCCGATCATCTTGATCATCGGGCTCGTCGTCGCCGTCCGAGGACCAAGGTAAGGCCGTTCATGCTGGGAGGCATCTGATGAAGATCTGCATCGTTGGGGCCTCCGGGAAACTCGGGCGTTACATGGTGCGGCATGCGCTGGACCGAGATCACAAGGTCGTCGGCGTGTGCCGGCCCGAAAGCGTCGGGAAGCTCGACGCGTTCAAGGGCCGCGTCTCGGTCGTTGCGGGAGCAACGAACGACCCCGAGATCATCAAGCGGGCGGTCGCGGGATGCGACGGAGTACTTGCTGTGCTGGTCCCGCGAGGAGTTCATGGGTACTCGACGGGCACGGCCCAGGCGGTGGTCGAAGCCCTCCACAACAACGGACTCATCCACCAAGCCCCCGCAATCGTCGGCTGCCGGTCGCCGTCGGCGCTCGCACACGCCACCGGCAGAACGGCATGACGACAATCCCTCGGCCGTTCCGGTGTAACGCCCGCAGCATTGCGCGTAAAGAGCCAGCTCAAAACGCGAAGACGATAAGCAACCTGAATCGGTATGTTCGGTCGGAGGTCCCGGGTCTGCAATACATCGCCGTAACTGCTGACCGAGTACTCATCGAGCATGCCAGCGGCTGGGCTGACATCCAAGCTAAGAAAGCGATGACGCTTGACACAACTCTGATGGCGTACTCGATGACCAAGACCTTTACCGCCGTTGCTATTCTACAATTGGCCGAGCGGAGGAAGTTGGATCTCAACGACGTTATTGACCGCTATCTCCCGGATGCTGCGTACCACGGCCACGGCATCACCCTTCGTCAGTTGCTCAATCACACGTCCGGCGTTCCAAACCCGATTCCCCTTCGGTGGGTCCATTTGGCCGCAGAGGATTCAAGTTTCGATGAGGACGGAGCACTTGCTGCAGTGCTGCTCGAGCACCCAGATCTAGCTTTTGTACCGGGCAGCAAGTTTGCGTACTCAAATATCGGCTATTGGCTTCTCGGCAAGGTAGTCGAGCAAGTAACGGGAGAATGTTATTCAGCCTATATCCGGAGCCATATCCTTGAACCGTTGGGGATCTCGGTGCAAGAGATGGATTTTGTCATCCCGGACGAGTCCCGTCACGCGAACGGCTATCTTAAGAAATACTCGCTGACGAACCTGATCAAATTTTTCGTTGTCGACCGCAAGTTCTTGGGTGGCTATGAAGAACATTGGCTGCGGCTGAGGAGCCATTATCTTAATGGTCCTGCTTTTGGTGGGCTGATCGGCACGGCACGTGGCTTCAGTCGATTTCTGCAGGATCAGTTGCGAACCGATTCGGTGCTGTTGGGGCTGGAGACAAAACGCCTTCTGGAGACTCGGCAGACGGACGGCGAAGGCCGACCCATCCCCATGACGGAAGGGTGGCACGTCGGCGACACACACGGGGTGGCCTATTTCTTTAAGGAAGGCGGCGGCGGCGGCTTTCATTGCGAGATGCGTATCTATCCGACAAGGGGTATTGCAACAGTAGTCCTGGCGAACAGCACGACGTTCAATACCACCGGATTCCTGACACGCATTGACGCAAACATCTCTGATTCTGGGTAAAGGCCTGTCGTTGCCGGCTCGCCATTGCCACCTCACCGAATGGCACGGATTGGACCACTGAGCCGATGCCGCTGCGGTGTCTGACGCCCGGTTCGAAGTGACCTAGGGCCCTGGCGGTTTGCGGGCCTTGCCGGGAAGGTGGAAGAAGAGCCTTTCGTGGCTGCTTGCACGAGATAATGAAGGGTATTGATCGTGGACCGGAAACCAAGCCAGACAGGATCACCCATGTCGATTGCATCGGAGCGTCGCGGGCCACAGGATGGTCCGACACGTCCAGTCAAGGCCTTTCACATGCGTTGGACTGATCGCATCGGCGACGCCGTCTTCCGCGTACTCACCCGTATCGGTGTCGGCCCCGCCAGCCTGCTCATCACCACGGGTCGGCGAACCGGACTATCGCGATGCACTCCTGTCATTCCCGTCCGGCAGGGAGGTCGCAGGTGGCTCGTTGCCCCGTACGGAAACGTGCCGTGGGTGCTGAATGCTCGGGCCGTCGGGCAGGTTGTCCTGCGCCACGGACGCGACGCGCGCAGCTATGTGATCCGGGAGCTCGCCGCCCCCGAGGCTGGACCGATCCTCAAGCAATACGTCGCGGTCGCCAGCGCCACCCGTTCTTACTTTTATGCGGACGTGGCTGCACCGGCCAGCGAGTTTGTCGCCGAGGCTCACCTTCATCCCGTGTTCGAAATCACTGCGGTAGACGCCGAAACACCATTGCGATGAATGGTGTGGCAACGACCGCTTGTCTTGGTTCGGTCTATCTTGGCGCATGGATGGGTAGAGGCGGGGTATGAGTTTCCTTCCGCCACCCAACGCTGATTACACCGAAGGTCTGTCGGATGTCGAACGGCCCGCCGTGCCGCACCCATCGGATGAATCCACTGCTGATTCAGAGGGGCTATTCGGAATCTCGTTTGCCGGGCTTTCGCGGGCGCAGGAGTTCTTGCTCGCATTGAAAGGACTTTCGGACACGGGCCACCTGGTCATGCGGGACGCTGTCGTGGTCGTCAAGGATTCTGAAGGCAAGGTGCGGGTGGCCGAGACGATTGATCCGCAGCCGGGCAGGGCAGCAATGTCTGGCGCAATGTGGATGGGCTTGCTCGGATTGCTGTTCGGCGGGCCCGTGGGTTGGTTGGCTGGCATCGGAGTTGGGGCCGGTGTCGGGGCGCTCACGGCAAAGTTGGTCGACCTCGGCATTCCCGATGCGTGGGTCGCGTGGTTCAAAGAGGAAGTTGGCCCAGGGACAGCCACGGTCGTGGCCTTGGCCGCCGACATTGACCTCGGCGCTCTGTCGAAGGAAGTCGAGCGGTTCGCCGGTGCGAAGCTTGTGCACACCACCTTGACCCCGGTCGCGACGACTCTGCTCACGTCGGCGCTCGTGCCGAACGGAACCAAACCGGCGGGCTGACTTGCTGCGTCGTTGAACCGTCCTGCGATTCACCTCGCGCGCCGGGGCATGGCGGGCGTCTGTTTCGGCGGGTGTTGCTGCGCCTAGACGCGCAGGACCCAGATATCTTGGGACCATCGACCCTATGAGATTTCGTCGATTCGGTGAGATGGTCAGGGCTTGACTACTGAATCGGCGCAACATCGCCTGCTCGTTCGATGGATGCTGATCTCGGTTGCTGCCGCCATAGCGACGATCGCCTTGAAGTCGATCGCCGCGTGGTTGACCGGGTCGGTCGGTTTCCTCTCCGACGCCATGGAGTCGGTTGTGAACCTGGTCGCTGCTCTGGTCGGTCTGATAGCGGTCCGCACCGCAAGTAAACCACCCGACGACGTTCATCACTTCGGGCATGGAAATGCTGAATACCTATCCGCCGCCGTCGAAGGGACCATGATTTTCGTCGCGGCAGTGGCCATCGTCGTGACTTCGGTGCAACGCCTGTTCCACCCTGTCGAGGTCGAACAACTCGGAATCGGCCTCGGGCTGTCCATGCTGGCGGCCGTGATCAATCTGGTCGTTGGTCAGCTACTGATCCGTGTCGGCCGTGAGCACCGGTCGATGACGTTGCAGGCCGACGGCAAACATTTGATGACCGATGTCTGGACCACGGCCGGTGTGCTTGTCGCTATCTCGCTGGTGCCTATCCTTCATTGGAAAGCGCTCGACCCGATCATCGGACTGCTCGTCGGTCTCAACATCATCCGTGTCGGCTATCAACTGCTGCGCCGCTCCGTGATTGGCCTGCTCGATGCGGCGCTACCCGCCGCCGAAGCGTTGAAGGTCACCGAGGTCATCGATCGGTACCGTCGCGAACGATCGGTTGACTTCCAGGCGCTGCGCACGCAGGAGTCGGGCCGGCAGCGCTTCGTCTACGTCGATGTCGTCATCCCGGGGTCGTTGACCCTGAACGAGGCCCACCAAATCGCCGAAGATTTCACGGCCGACCTCGCCGCCGTTCTTCCGGGCGTCGTCACCTTCACCCACCTAGAGCCAGCGCCAGAGGGCCTCGGCGGAGTCGACTCCGAAGGCAAGCCATCACTCAACTCAGCACCGAGATGAGAGGGATGCGCTACTGGCTCGGTTCGACTGGTCAATCGTCCCCGCGTTTGGGACGAAGGGCCCTGCTGCCAGTTCGCGTTCCGTGAGACAACGAGATCGGAGGTTCGACATGCAAGCACATTCAGGCGATCAACTCGTGATACACGGCACCAGCGCAGGTCACCATGACCGCAAGGGCGAGGTACTCGAATCGCGCGGCCCGGACGACACCCAACCGTTTCTCGTGCGATGGGACGAGGACGGCCATACCACCTTGATCTTCCCAGGTACGGATTGCACCGTTGAGCACTTAGCGCAGTCGGCGGCCAGTGGGCCTTCGAGTGCGGACACTGGCCAATGAAGGACGAACGTGACATCGGGCGAGCGTCCTCAGTCAACGTGTCGGGGACCATCAAATGGAGATTGCCGTCGCTGCGATGGATCTGGATCGGCGCCGAGTTTTGGGCGTTTGTCGGCGCCGTGATCGCCTGGCTGGCGATGGGTGATGTCAACGCCGATGCCAAGATGTGGGTCGGGATTGCCAGCATCATCTTCCCGCTGTGCGCCGTCGCCGCCGGGTTGCTCATCAGACGGCGCCGCAACCTCGGGGTTGCCGGTGGGTTGCTCTTTCTGTCCATGATCGGCACGCCCACCTATGCGGTCTACATCGTGAACATGATCCCGGCCGTCTTGATCGTCGGCCTAGTCGTTGCCGGACGAAAGGCTCGGCAGTAGCTTTCCGGACTCGTGCCGACGTGCGTCGACGCCCATCAGGCCACCAACGCCGGGAGGGGCGTCGACAGTGGCCGCGATCTCGAACCTGGCGCTACTCGCCCATGTAGAGGCGGGCGAGGTCGACGAGTTCGATGTCGGGTCGGGAGTCTGCCGTTCGGCGTAGGTCGTTGGTGAAGCCGGAGCGGCTGAACAGGACGCGCTTGAGGGGGCCGGTGACGGTTGTGCCACGAGGGGGCTTCGTCTCCCATGACTCGGCAACTCGGTCGAGGCGGTCGAGCAGCCCGGGGCCGACTTTGGCTGTGGTGGCCTTCACTTCGCCGACGGCGAGGATGCGACGGGCACCGCAGGCTGTCGTTTCGACCGCAGCGAAATCCAGGTCGCGGATTGGTTTGCCGTCGACTGCACTCATCGGCTGGCTAAGCGATGTCGGGCCAACCAGAGACACGGAGCCCCCAAACGTGGCAGGTGCCGCATGGACAAGCGCCCAGTCGTAGGCGAGTTGTTCGAGTTGCGGACCTTGGATCAGGGCAGCGATCGTCGATTCTGCGTCGAGCCATACGCGCCGAGCATCGCCTCCGCGGGAAAGCCGTTGTTCGTTCGGTGCGGTCACCAGCCGGTAGAAGCGAACCAGTGGCTCAAGCAGTTCGTAGGTGGATCGGGACTGGCGAATTGGGTCGTCTCGACGGGCAAGCCAGCCAGCGTCTATCACTGTTCGGAGCGAGTGAGCCATGGATCCACGGCTGGCACCGAGTGCGTTCTCGATGTCGGTCCAGCGCCGAATACCTGAGGCGACCGTGCCCAGCATGCCCCAGTAGAGCTTCTGGTCGGTGAGTTCCTCGTCTTCGGCGACGATGATGCGGCCTTCTCGGAACAACGCTGAGGACGGATCGAGCAGCCTCCGGCAGACCCAACTGGGCACATCACCTGCCCGAGGCCTGTCGCCCCCAGCGAAGGTGAGGTACGCCGGGGTTCCGCCGATCAGCGAGAACAATTCGAACGCCGCGGCAGGGTTCGATTCCAAGCCCCAAAACCGGGCCGCCGTTCGATAGTCGAACGGCTGGAGGACGAGATCGAGCGTCGCCCGACCGCGAAGCGGTGCCGGACCATCAAGGAGACGCCGCATCTTGCCGAACGCTGAGCCGCACAAGATCAGCCGAGTCCAATTGTTTGTCGCAGACGGACCGACCGGTGCCATGTGTCGTTGAATGATGGACGGAAGCGCCGGGAATTTGTCGATGACTCGGCCGACCTCATCGATGACGACCGGGGTGGGTCTGGCCTTCTGGGCGAGCAGTTGGGCGATAGCTGAGTCCCAGGACTCGAATCGCATGCCGGGGGTTCCAGCCCAGATGCCGTAGGCGGTCGATAGCGAGGCCAGGTTCTCGGCTGCCTCGGTCTCCTCAGCCTGCCAGTAGAAGCCGCCGTACTTGGCGCACAACAACTGTAGAAGCGTTGTCTTTCCCTGCCGCCGGCGGCCATAGACGAGCCCGAGTAGACACGCTTCTAATCGACCGGTCACAAATTCATCGAGGCGCTCCCATTCGCGGTCTCGCGCAAAGAGTTCCGACGGCCGAGGCTGCGAGTGACCCATCCCGTAATACTACATAATTGAATATGCACTATTGCATCGCGCAGTGTTTGCCCGGAATCGCGACTGGCCGCAGGTCAGGGTCCAACGGGCCTCCCTCAAGGACCTTGGTCCATTGTGAGTTGGCGTTGCGGCGACCGAAACTCGTTCGATGAATCATGTTGGATCAAAAGCGGTCGAGAGCGGGTTCAAGACCGCCCCGATACCCCAGCGGACGCAGCCCGCCGGAGAGGCTCGATCCCTTGTCGGCGCTGGATAGCTCCCCGCACACCCGAACCGAGCCTTGGCTCTCGGATGCCGGCGAAGTAGCCCGCGCCACCAATACAGATGCAACGACCGGATTAACCTCGGCACAAGCTGCCGTCCGTTTGCAACGCGATGGGCCGAACGAGCTTGAGGCCGCCGAAGAGGTGCCGGGCTGGAAGGCGTTCCTCAGACAGTTCGCCGATCCGCTCGTCTATCTCCTGCTGGCGGCCGTCGTCATTTCGTTCGTGGCATGGTTGCTCGAGGGGTCGAAGGGGGCGCCATTCGATGTGATCGTCATCGTGACGATTGTGATTCTCAATGCGGCACTGGGTTTCGCTCAGGAATCCCGAGCGGAACAGGCCGTCGCCGCTTTGCAGCGGATGGCCGCCACGAACGCGCATGTGATCCGAGACGGGGTCGAGACACAGGTAGCTTCTGCGGACCTCGTGGTCGGTGATGTTGTGGTGCTCGGCGAGGGTGATGCAGTCAGTGCTGACGCCCGTTTGATCGAGGTGGCGTCACTGGCAGTCGCAGAAGCCTCCCTTACCGGCGAAAGCGCGTCGGTGTTTAAAAGCATCGATACGATTCGCGGTCCGGCCGGTATCGGCGACCGGGTGAATATGGTCTTCAACGGCACCGCCGTCAGCCAAGGTCGAGGTCGAGCAATCGTTACGGCCGTCGGCATGGCGACAGAGATGGGAACCGTTGCCCGGCTGCTGGGTGATACCGAAGAGCAGCGCACGCCGCTCCAACGTCAGGTCGATCGCATCGGGCACATGCTTGGTATCGCTGTCGTCATCATCGCCGTCATCGTTACCGCCGCGGTCTATTTCACGACGGACATCAAGGACGCCACCGATGTTGTCGAAGTGCTGCTCATCGGCGTGTCCCTCGCCGTAGCGGCGGTGCCCGAAGGCCTACCTGCCATCTTGTCGGTCGTGCTTGCACTTGGTGTGCAGCGGATGGCTCGCCAGAACGCCATCGTGAAGAAGCTGTCATCGGTCGAAACACTTGGGTCGGCGTCGGTGATCTGCTCGGACAAGACGGGCACGCTCACCAAGAACGAGATGACGATCGAGAAGGTCGTCACCCCCTCTGGTGAGGTGGACATCACCGGCTCGGGATATCGACCGGTCGGTGAACTCCACGTTGATGGTCAGCCGACGAACGACGAGGCACTGCTCGATGAAGTGCATCGTGTCCTTCGAGGCGGAAGCTTGGCCAACAACTCGTCGTTGCAACAGGACGGCGAGACCTGGACGATACAGGGAGACCCCACGGAAGCGGCGTTCCTGGTGGCCGAAGCGAAGATCGGAATGACCGACGCTCGGAAGGCTCGGTTCGTACGAGTGGGCGAGATTGCGTTCACGTCCGAGCGCAAGCTGATGACCACGATGAATACCGACGCCGAACGGGATGGGCACATCTCCATCGTGACGAAAGGCGCGCCCGATGTACTGCTCACCCGCTGCACCCACGAGCGGATAGCCGGTGAAATCCGGCTGCTCACGGACGAACGGCGCACCGAACTGCTGGCCACCGTCGACCGGCTCGCTGATCTTGCCCTGCGCACGCTCGCCGTAGCGTACCGGCGCATCGATGGGGCCACGCCTCCGACCGAGCAGGAATCAACCGAGCGAGAACTCATCTATTTGGGGATGGTCGGCATCCTCGATCCGCCGCGTCCGGAAGCCAAGATTGCCATCACCGCTGCACGAGCGGCCGGTGTGCGCATCATCATGATCACTGGCGACCACCCACGGACCGCGATCCGCATCGCCCGTGACCTCGGCATCGTCGGCGCCGACGCTCGAGCCCTCAGCGGTGCCGAAATTGAGGCTCTCGACGAAGCCGGATTGCGCGCTGAGGTGCAAACCGTTTCCGCGTATGCCCGAGTCAGCCCCGAGCATAAGTTGCGAATCGTCTCGGCCCTGCGTGCCGAACAGAATATCGTGGCCATGACCGGCGACGGCGTGAACGATGCACCAGCCTTGAAGATGGCCGACATCGGCGTGGCCATGGGCATCGGCGGGACCGACGTCACCAAACAGGCCGCCGACATGATTTTGGCTGATGACAACTTTGCCACCATCGTGATCGCTATCCGAGAGGGACGGGCCATCTTCGCCAACATCCGCCGCTTTCTGCGCTTCCTGCTGTCGTCGAACGTCGGTGAGGTCTTCACCATGTTCTTTGGCGCCATGCTGGCCGGGCCACTCGGCCTCGACGCCAGCGGCGGCGCCATTGCCGTGCCGCTTCTCGCCACCCAACTGCTGTGGGTGAATTTGATGACCGATACTGCACCGGCCCTGGCGATGGGCGTCGACCCTGCCCCCGACGACATCATGGAACGTCCACCCCGGCACATGAACGACGCCATCATCGATGGTCGAATGTGGATCGGCATCGTCTGGGTCGGCCTGGTCACTGCGGTGGTGACGCTGGCCGCTCTCGATATGCGGCTGCCCGGCGGATTTCTCGGCGGCTCTAGCGGGAACATCGTCGAGGCCCGCACCATGGCTTTGACGACGCTCGTGTTCGCGCAAATGTTCAACGTGTTCAACGCCCGCAGCGACAAGGTCTCTGCCTTCCACCGGCTGTTCACGAATCCGCTTCTCTGGGCCTCGGTGGCCCTATCGATTGTCCTACAAGTCGCCGTGGTGCACATCGGCTTTCTCAACCGGGCCTTTGAGACCACACCACTGACTGGCTTCGACTGGCTCGTCTGCCTGGGCCTGGCCAGCATCGTGCTCTGGGCCGACGAAGCCAAGAAACTCGTGCTGGCGTTGGTCGGCCGGTGAGGTCATTGTCAGAAACGAAGCCATCGCCTCCCGCAAGAGACCTTCGGCGATTTCACCGCACTGACGGTAAGGGCCGAAGGTCACAGAAGTGGCCCCAGTCTGGCTGATCCGCAGCGGACGATACGCCCTGTCGGTCACCGGTATTTTGCGGCATCGTGATCTTGTCACCTCGTGGTGGCCGGAAGTGAACAGGAAGCAACATGACCACGCAGAGCACGAATTCAGGGCGTGAGCCACCAGTTTGATGCATCCAAGTTCGTCACCCATCACTTCGCAATGAGCGAGATGAGCGAGGCCTACGACACGTTCGCAAGGGCGGCCGATACCGGCGCTCTAAAAGTAGTGATCACGCGAGTTCCGGCGTAGCGGGGCGGACTGGGCTCGCAGTTCGCTTTGCCATCTCTGTTCGATATCGGGGGAGTGATCATGAATGTAGTCATCGTTGTTGGTTCAAAGCATGGTTCGACCCGCTCCATCGCAGAGGCGGTGGGCGATGAACTCCGCGATCGCGGTCTCGAAGTGTCCATCGCCGATGCGGATGCGGCCGACGTTTCGTTGGACGGCTACGACGCTGCAGTGATCGGTAGCGCGATCTATGTCGGGCGTTGGATGAAAGATGCCCGGAACTTCCTTGAGGCCAACCGAGAATCGCTTCGGAAGATGCCACTGTGGTTGTTCTCGAGCGGACCTTTAGGTGACGAGTCGCCGAAGCCGGACGACCTCGCCGACGTGCGGGCCTTCGCTGACGACGTTCAAGCCCGAGACCACCGGATCTTCGCAGGGAGTCTTAACAAGGCCGATCTGAATCTCGCCGAGCGCGCCGCCGTCCGTATGGTCCATGCCCCATACGGAGACGCACGCGAATGGGGCGAGATCCGGTCATGGGCCCAGACCATCGCCGCGGAACTCACCAACCCTCTGGGTTCCACCTCTGCGTCGATTTCTAAGATTCCAGGTTCGAGGTTTGCACCGTGAGTTTTGGAAATGCGTGTGTCTCGACACTGTTGCGTTCGCCGTTCCACCGGTTGTTGTCGGGCTCGACTGACCTGATTCGGTACCGGGGGCGTCGGACAGGTCGGGAGATCACGATGCCGACGCAGTATGCCGAATGCGGTTCCGATGTCGTGATCCTTGCAGGCCAGCCGGAAACCAAGACCTGGTGGAAGAACTTCCGCACCGAACGCGACCTCGACCTGCTGATCCGGGGCCGGTGGTCACCCATGACTGCGACCGCTGTTGTAGGCGCCGACGACGCGGCCGAGATCCGCCCGTTGCTCGACACCTACCTGACTCGTTTCCCACGCGCTCAACGGACGCTTGGCGAGGGAACGCCCGAAGATCGTGCCAGGCGAGCTGTCGTCGTGAGGTGCCGACCCCGATCAAGCCACCGGGGCAGCACAAAACCGATTCGGCAGCCGGTTCGATGACGTGATGTGCAACGTCGAGTTGTTGTGGATTCCGCTCGGCGCCGGCCAAAACGTCGTGCGCGCCAGCGGACGCGCTTTCGAAGCAGTGATGGCGTTCGTCCAGCGTCGCCCAGCCTGCGACCTCTACCACTCGGCATTGGTTGTCACCGTCCCCGACGGCCGCTACGTGATCGAGATGACACCCGTACCCGACGAGCACGGAGAGAATCGGGGCGTCGTCGCAGGCGGCGCAGTTGGTTCGATGTGGCTCGGAAAGCTCCGGGTCTTCCGCTACGAGATTCACCGATGGCGCGAGGGTGTCATCCCTGATATCGACCAGGCCATCGTCGCGATGACTCTTCAGCTCGACTTCGCCGATGCCCGGCGGCTCCTTGATCTCGTGCCATCGATCCCCACACCGGTGTGGGGGCGAGACGAACTCGATGCCGGTGAGATGTGGAACTCGAACTCGGTCACCTCGTGGATCCTTCATCGCAATGGTATCGACACCGCCCAGCTTGCGCCGCCCAACGGCGGCCGGGCGCCCGGCTGGGACGCCGGACTCGCTGTCGCAGAGCGCCTCGTGGCGACCGGCGAACGACGAGGTTCGTGAAGACCGCCGGACGGTGCTTGCGGCGAGAGTGCGCGATCCTCGCTAACAGATTCTGCTCGGGTCTTTATGCCGCGCAGCATTCGCCGCATCATCGCAAAATCACCGAACTCCATCAGGACGATGCCCAAGGTCGCCGTCAAAGGGTGGGACCAGTCGTAGACGGCGTGGATGCGAGTGACGAGTCGTGTGCCGCCACCGGAGGTCGTCGGTGTCAGGCGCCACGACCAGGTGCTGTCCGGCTTGGCCCACAGGATCCAAGACTCGACGTCGAAGGAGTCCACTCGGAATGCCGTCTTGCCGGTCGGGCTCGACGAGGGGGACATTGGAATCCATTGGCCGACCTTGAGGTGTTGAAGGTCGGGCACGATCGTTGTTGCGCTCGGTCGAGCGAGGTTGTCGAGAAGATCATTGCTATAGAATCCGCCACGGCCACAGCCGACTTGCACCAGCCAAGGCCACACCGCGGCCGGTTCGGCGTTGATGGTGATCGATCTGGTCGAGATGAACTGAGCGTTTGGCAGTGCCTCGTCACCGGCCATGGATGACGCGACCTCGGCGTTGGTTGAGCCCCACCGGAGATGCCTCTGCCGGTAGAGCGGTGCCGTTGCGAACAGGGGAAGGTCGGCGAGGACATTGGCGACTTGACCGAGCAGGCTGCGTGCGCGCGACTGCGATGCGCCGCCTATCTGGTGGCGTCCGTGACGGCGAGCAGCGGCGACAGTTCTGAGTGCTGTCGTGGAAGGTCTTGCGTTGTCCGGTGTCATGGGTTCCGTGTCCTTTTTGGCTGTCGAATGTCGGTTGCGTTGTAGGCGATCTCGTCGAGGTTGAACTCGAGGTAGGCGAAGTCGCCTTCGGGCGCGTGCCAGTGGGCCTCACCATTGGTGCCGAGGCGCGACGAGCCGAGGTTCCGGTAGCCGGACATTGGCGTGGACCAGCGTTGTGGCGTGAACGTCTTGCCGCCGTCGCTCGATACTGCGGTGCGGTCATCGGAGATGAAGTCAACAAGCTCGTGGGCGTCGTTGAAGCTCAGCCGGTCGGGTTGGGGGCACCATCACGACCACCCCGATGACCCAGCGAACGGTCGCCCTCACCCTTTGACCGTTCATGTTCGCGCAGCCTGAGCCAGCTTGGCGGCCACGGCATGGTGGCGAGCGCGGGAGCGCTTGTGAACGGCATCGACAACGAGCACCAATGGCGCGGCCAGCGCTGCGACGGCAAGTCCGGCGAGTGGAGGAAACGCATGGTCGAGAACCCGGGCCACGGGTGGTACGAGGAGGAATCCGGCGAGGGTGACTGCTTCGACACCGACCGCCCAGAGCAGGAGTCGGTTCGTTCTCCATCCCAGCGCCCACGGCGAAGTCGTGGCGCTTCGACAGGCAAAGGAGTTCGCGATCTGCCCGATGACCACAGCGGCGAATGCCGCCCCGGACGCTGCCATGAGCGCGTGCCCGGTCGGGAAGCTGTCACCCGGGCGCCATCCGGCCGCTACCAGAGCGACCACGAACGCTGACATTTCAACGACGGCTTCGGTCAGGCCGAGTACGCCGAAGGCCCGCATGACCAGAGGCCGGTCGATGAGATGCCGCGCTTCTGGTGGCCGTTCCAAGATGCCCGGGCTTGGAGATTCGTTTCCGAGGGCCAAGGCTGGGAGCAGATCGGTGCCGATGTCGAGGCACAGGATCTGCAGCACACCGAGTGCGAGTGGAAAACGTCCGCCGGACAACGCCCACACGACGAAGGGCGTGAGTTCAGCGACGTTGTCAGTGAGGTGGTAGGTGAGGAAGCGATGAATATTGGCGTACGTCGCCCGGCCCTGCTCGATGGCTACGATGATGGTCGAGAAGTCGTCGTCGAGCAGTACCAGGTCGGCTGCGGCGCGTGCCACGTCGGTGCCGCTTTTACCCATCGCGATGCCGATGTCGGCAGCCTGCAACGCCGGCCCATCGTTCACCCCGTCACCCGTCATCGCAACGACATGTCCGCGAGCCTGCAACGCCTCGGCGATTCGAAGTTTGTCAGCGGGTGAGACCCGGCTAATGACGACGCCGTCGTAGTCCAGGAGCGCTCCGAGATCGGCGATGTCGTCCGGCAAATCATGGCCCTTCAGGACTCGCTCATTGCCGACGATGAACCCGACCTGGCGCGCTATCGCAAGCGCAGTCATGGGATGGTCGCCTGTCAGCATCGCGAGCTTGATGCCGGCGAGTCGCGCCGCTGCGATCGCGTCTCCCACACCGTCGCGGGGCGGGTCGTGTAGCCCGACTAGTCCAACGAGTTCAAGATCGGCCTCGGCTTGGCCGGCGTCGGCGTCAGGTGGTACTCCGGCCGCGGGTCGACGCGCGATGGCCAGCACCCGAAGTCCTCGCTCGGCGAGCGTTGTCATTGCTGTCGCTGCCGCGGCGCGATCAAGACTGGTGCAGCGCGCCATCACGTCGTCGGGGGCACCTTTGACCATCAGTGCATCGGCAGTCAGCACAGACTCCCGTCGTCGGCCCGGGTCAAACGCGTATCGGCGAAGCACTGGCGCAAGGGGAATTGGCGTGACGCCGGAGCGAGCCAAACGGCGAGCAAGAGCATCGATCGCTGCTTCCATCGGGTCGCCAACGGCAGCCCACGAGTCGCCGACGGGCGTGATCCGGCCTTGACTCGCCGTTAGCGCTACCACGGATAGCGCAGCGGCAGCCTTGATCGCACTCGCCGTTCCATCGACGGTGCCCTTCGGCGAGTAGCCGTCTCCAACGATGTGGACGGCACCTAACGGTGTCCAGACGGCGGTGACCGACATTTGGTTGCGGGTCAGCGTGCCCGTTTTGTCGGTGCAGATAAATGTCGTCGACCCCAACGTCTCGACTGCTTCGAGTCGACGGACGAGCGCGTTTCGTTTCGCCATCCGCTGCGCACCCATCGCTAACGACAGCGTGACGGTCGGGAGCAGACCTTCGGGAACCAGCGCAACGGTCACTCCGACAGCAAAGAGAAATCCGTCACGAGGCGGGCTTCCGACAAGCAACGAGATCCCGAAGAAGGCCGCACCGGCGACAACAGCGATCATCGCGACCGTGCGGACTATTCGGCGGAGCTCACGGGCCAGCGGCGTCGGAGGGTGCCGCGCCGTCGTCGTCATCTGGGCGATGCCGGCCAGTTGCGTCGCAGCACCGGTTTGTTCGACGACTCCGTCAGCTGCTCCTGCGGTGAGGTAGCTGCCTGCGAATGCACGATCTCCGACACCGAGACGTATGGGAACACTCTCGCCGGTCAACGTGGATGCGTCGACAGCAACACCATCGGCGGTCAACAAGACGATGTCAGCGGGGACTCGATCACCCGGGGACAGCACCACCACATCGCCGACGACAACCTGGCTGGCGTCGAGCATGAGCGGGTATCCATCGCGGCGGACCACGACACCGATGGGCAGCAGGTCTTGCAGCCGTTCCGCGGCGCGTTCGGAGCGCTGTTCCTGCACGAAGGCGAACACGCCATTGACGATGATCACGACGAAGATCGCTATTCCGAGCTGGGGCATACCGGCAACCAAAGCGAGCGCGCCGGCGACCCACAGCATCAGCGCGAAGAAGTGTGAGAACTGCCCGAACAACTTCCGCCACATGTGCGGACGGGGCGGAGGCGGCAACTGGTTCAGCCCGTCGATCGCGAGACGAGCGGCTGCGTCGGTCGACGTCAGGCCGATGGTGGACATCGTGTCTCGTTCCCGATCACGAGAGGAAGTCTGCACGGTGCGCGGCGACGAGTCACCGCCTTTGCGTAGCTGCCCGGGATCGGTCGACCCGACGCTTCATCCGTTTTGTACACGCCGCTCGGAACGATGAACGCCAACAGCCACACGGCCACCGTGACGCCAAACAGCAAAGTGAACGCGCTCGGGAACCGCCACCGACCGGAACCCGCATCCGTGCCGCCGGGTGCGTTGTCTTTGACCGGCAGGTCGTCGGTCGGTGCAGCGTCTGCCTCAGTCGTCACGGTCATCCTCCAAAGCAATCAATATCCTCGAAGCACCATCGCCGCTTAGGGCTTCCAAGGGCCATAGGTCCTGACCAGTCGGGCCGGTTGCCGCTGTTGCCGAGCAGGGCGGTACGACACGATCGGTTCCGAACTCGTCGCACATGCGTGCCGACGGAAAGGTGTCTCATGAGTTTCCGAGTCGATTCAGAGGTTGGACAGCTGCGTCTGGCGATCGTGCTGAACGATCTCGACCGCTTCCACCTCTGATTGACGTCATCAACCGGGTGCCATCGTTGGGAAGTCGATGTGCGACGTTGCGACAGCAGATGGTCGGAATGATCGAACGAACAACCCCTCCAAGACGGGAAAACCAGCGGAGATGTTGTTGTTTCAGGCCAAGCCGTTCGGGGAACAGTAAAGACATGCAGATTCGATCCGGTGGTTTTGCGGTGTTCGCTATCAAGCGCCTTGGCGGAATATTGTGTTAGCCGACGGCGGCGATCGAGAATTGAGCGCGATAGGTGACGAGGTGCTCGAACGGTGGCGCCCAGTGGATCTCTGGGCGGACGTGAAGCCAAAAGCATGAGTGTTTGCGGTACCGTCGGAACGTGCCGCATCATCTGGTTGCGACGACGCCCGATCGTGGAGCGACTGCACTCCGACGCACGGTGACTACATTCACCCGTTGCGTCCGGCCGGTCGCTGCAGCGGTGGTTCTCACACTCATCGCCACAGGTTGTGGGGCCGATGGATCGGCTGCGCCGTCCGTCGTTTCTACGGTGACGGTTCCGCCAACCTCGATCGCAAGCTCGAGTTCCCCCTCGTCGACCGTGGCCGCAGCAACCACGTCAGCAGCGACCGCATCGACGTCGACTCCATCATCGCCGCAGAACGCCAAGGTGGTCGCTTCAGGGCTGGAGGTCCCGTGGAGCATTGCGTTTCTTCCCGACGGAACGCCGCTCGTGACCGAGCGGGATTCGGCTCGCGTTCTTGAGCTGAAAGAAGACGGTCAGACCGTCGAGCGACGAAAGCTGGCCGACGCCCGTCCTACTGGCGAGGGTGGGCTGCTGGGCATTGCGGTGTCACCGAAGTACGCAAACGACGGATACGTCTACGCCTACTACACCACCGAAACGGACAATCGCATTACCCGGTTTCGCCTCGACGACACTCCAGAGCAAGTCCTGCTTGCGGGCATCCCGAAAGCTTCCAATCACGACGGTGGGCGCCTTGCCTTCGGTCCCGACGGCTTGTTGTACGCAACGACAGGTGATGCCGGAGACAAGGACCGTGCGCAAGATGGCGAGAGCCTCGCCGGCAAGATCCTGCGGCTGAATCCCGACGGCACCGTTCCGACCGATAACCCCAGTTCGATTTCACCGATGTACTCGAAAGGTCACCGCAATGTGCAAGGTTTGGCGTGGGATGAACAGGGCCGATTGTGGGCGAGTGAGTTTGGGCAGAACACCACCGACGAACTGAATCTCATCGAACCCGGCAAGAACTACGGCTGGCCCGATTGCGAAGGCCTGTGCGACAAGGAGGGCATGACCAACCCGGCCGCAACCTGGCCGACCTCAGACGCATCACCAAGCGGCCTCGCCTTCTGGAACGGTGACCTGTACATGGCTGCGCTGAAGGGCAAACGGCTGTGGCGAATTCCGGTCACTGCCGCAGGAGCGGGAAAGCCGGAAGCCCTCTTTCAAGACACCTTCGGTCGACTGCGAGCCGTCACGGTCACGCCGGATGGCAAGCTGTGGATCTCCACCAGCAACCGGGATGGCCGAGGCGAACCCAAACCCGAAGACGACCAGCTCTTGTCCATCGCTCCGTGATCGGTAGCAGCATGTTGTTTGTGACTTCAGGCACGACGTGCGCGTTGCCCTCTCATTCACCTATATTCTTAAATTAGCGTGATTATGAGTAGAATTATGGCTAGAATCACGCAATGCCCACTCCAACGGTGCTTCAGAGACTGTCTGCGACGAAGGCTCGGTTCGACATGCTTCGAGTCGGGAAGGAAGACCTGCTCCGGCTGTTGGACGAGTCTGAGATCCCGGAGGCAGTTTTCAACTCAAACGCTATAGAGAACTCCACGCTCACACTCGAAGAGACCGAACAAATCCTGCTCGCCGTCGAGATCTCTCGTCACATGGATCTCAGAGAGGTCCACGAGGCGCAGAACTTGGCCCGGGTGACGCAATACCTGAGAACAACGTTCGACAACCCGCTCAATCTCGATCGGCTCACCCTGCTCCACCGAATGCTGCTTGGAAACATCAACGACGACATCGCTGGACGACTCCGGCAACCGGGCGAGTACGTACGCGTCGGCACCCACATCGCGCTACCGCCCGAGGTCGTCGCGGACCTTCTCCGCGCCATGCTTTCGACCTACGGCGCGGACGTCACAAGCCGTCCAACGCAGCGCCTCGCGCGACTGCATCTCGAATTTGAACGCATTCATCCGTTCGTCGATGGCAATGGTCGCATCGGCCGGGTGATGTTGAACGACGCGCTTTACCGCCTCGGCTTCGCCCCGATCATTGTCCGCAACAAAGGAAAGATGGAGTACTACTCGATGCTGAGGCGATACGACATTGACGGCACGACGAAGCCATTCGAGGATCACCTTGTCACGTTGATGCTCGAGT